>CAJXUU010000098.1 GCA_913061325.1 uncultured Saprospirales bacterium
GATTTCTGCCTGTCTCGTGGGCTCGGAGATGTGTATAAGAGACAGGTATTGGTAAATACCAACATTAAGTAACAATAATAGCAATAAAGATGGCAAATACTAACATAGAATGGTTATCTATGAGCGATAAATCGATTATATCCATAATTGGAAAATACATAAAAGATCAACGTTTAAATCAAAATAAAACTCAAGCAAATATTGCTGAAATCGCCGGAATCAATCGATGGACTATGAGCAAAATTGAAAATGGTGAGCCTATATCATTGATGTCATTAATACAGATTCTAAGAGCGCTTAATCTACTAGATGTGCTTAATGTTTTTGAAACTATAACCCAATTGAGTCCTTTAGAGCTTGCTAAATTAGAAAAACAAAAAAGACAAAGAGCGAGCTCAAACAATGATATGTATGAGCAAAATGAGAGCGAATGGTAGAAGTAAAATCAGCATTTGTTAAAATCTGGGGACAAACTATTGGAGCTGTCGCATGGGATGAGAATCAAGGACTTGCTAGCTTCGAATACGAGCCGAAATTTAAATCTAAAAATATAGATTTAGCACCCATCAAAATGCCCATTAAATCCAACCAAAATATATTTTCATTTCCAGAACTAAGGTCTTCAAAAAACAGCGAATATGATACATTCAAAGGCTTACCAGGCTTATTGGCTGATGTATTACCAGACAAGTATGGAAATCAATTAATAAACATTTGGTTAGCACAAAATGGTCGACCAGAGAACAGTATGAATCCAATAGAACAGCTGTGTTTTATAGGTACAAGAGGAATGGGAGCCTTAGAGTTCGAACCTACTCAACTAAAACCAACTAAAAAAACCTTTCAAGTTGAAATCAATAGTTTAGTAGATATTGCCCAACGAATGCTAGATACAAGAGAGGAATTTGAGACGAACTTGAATCAAGATGAACAACAGGCAGTAATGGAAATTTTAAAAATAGGAACATCCGCAGGTGGTGCTAGACCAAAAGCAATTATTGCCTATAATAAAAAAACCGGAAAGGTTCGTTCGGGACAAACTAATTCACCAAAAGGATTTGAACATTGGCTCATAAAATTAGACGGTGTAAGTGACACTCAATTTGGACAAAGCAAAGGCTATGGGCGAATTGAAATGGCATATTATAATATGGCAAAGGACTGCGGTATAAAAATGATGGAATCAGAACTATTAGAAGAAAATGGAAGAGCCCATTTTATGACAAAAAGGTTTGACAGAGAAAAAGGCTCTATAAAACACCATATTCAAACATTTTGCGCAATGCAACACTATGATTTCAATGAAGTTAGAAGTTATAGTTATGAACAGTTATTCCAAACCATGAGAATACTGCGATTGCCCTACCCTGATGCGGAGCAAATGTATCGAAGAATGGTCTTTAATGTTATAGCTAGAAACTGTGATGACCATACAAAGAATTTTGCTTTTCGACTTAAGGAAGGAAGGAATTGGGAATTAGCCCCTGCATATGACATTTGCCATGCGTATAGACCTGACAGCATTTGGGTGAGCCAACATGCTTTAAGTATTAATGGAAAAAGGAAAGGAATTGAAAAAGAAGATTTGATAAAAATTGCAAAGGAAATGAACATAAAAAAATCAGTAAATATTATATCTGAAATAAACGCTAAAGTTCAAGATTGGAATAGCTATGCGGAAGAAGTAAATGTAAATACAAAACTCCGAGATTCAATAAAAGGTACATTATTAAATATCACCTAGATTCCAGACAATTCATAAAGCTTATTCGTAGATTTTAATTAAAGGTAATCCACAAAAATCATATATTACCAACCTACTAACCACAAAACACATATGAATCCCCACAAACTATTCAACCTTTCGCCAATCGACTTCCAACATCCCAAAGAGGAAAAGTCCTTGAGAACATTAAAGAACACTAAGGGTTTAGAGAGAGTAGTCAAGAAGTTCTATGATATGGGGATAGAGAATATTATCAAACTTCAATATACTGGGAGTAGTCTAAAATTGTCTCCGAATTCCTTTCCTGATTTGTTTAGTTTGACGGAAACGGCCTGTAATATACTAGGAGTCGCTGAAGTACCTGAATTGTATGTGCATCGGTCAGAACAATTTGAAGTTACAACCCTCGGAGTGGACATACCGATGATAGCCATATCTACAGAGTGCTTGGACAAATTATCCGAACAAGAATTGCTCTTTATGATCGGTAGAGAAGTAGCGCAGATTAAGTGCCAGCATATTCTATATCAGGAGATTGGTTTTATATTTCCAGAGTTGATGGATGCACTTTCTGGCATTACCCTCGGATTAAGCGGAGTATTATCTTCTGGTCTTAAGTACGCGTTATTTCACTGGGCACAGATGGCCGAATATACTGCGGATCGAGGCGGACTTTTGGTCTGTCAAGATGTACATGTGACCAAGAAATTGTTTACAAAATTGGCAGGGCTTCCAGAAAAATACTGGGCAACATTCGATGTGGCAGAGCTAGATAATCAGGCCATAGCTTTCGAAGGATTCACAGAAAAGACGTTTGATAAGTTTATGCGATTTCTTTATGGAAATAACCTGTGGGCCATTGCCAGAGCCCAAGAAATTATCCATTGGGTGGAATCAGGAGAGTATAATCAAGTCCTTGTCAAAAAGAGTACTACACAGAGGATCGGGTTGGATCCGAGATTGTAAGGAATGAAACAATAATAAAGTTACATTCTTCTGCTCGATCTTTTTTCCTTCTTCTGCGTTAAAAAGCCTCGCCTATGCAATGCATAGCCTACGTTTTTTGCCTTGGAGATTGAATAAATATCAGAACATAAAAACGTACTTTATTAATGCATCATTCCTAAGGCATACGTTATCTCAAAATCTGAATGAGATGGCACTATTTATTCAATTTATTCTTTTTGAAAGAGTCTAAAAATGGTAGAAATAAAATCATGAATGAAGCCACCACTAAGAAAAGGAGGAATGCAATGCCAATTATGGAATATATAATTTTCATTTTACACGTTTAATTAACTTCAGTTAAAGTTAAGGAAAATTCAAATACATCAAGGCCATTATGTCCGACAAGAATAAATATGCCTAACATGAACTATAATTAGGATTCAATAATACTGAGCATATAAAAAGGCTTAATTACTTTTGGCTTAGAGATAATTGCATCTGCACTAACTTTTTTGATAGTCTAATCTTTGCATTCTTAAAAAGAATAACATAAACATTCATTTCCCGACTTTTTAAGAATACGAAAATTTTTATTTTTACTTAATCTTTAAATCCAATTATGGGTCACACTAAGTATATAGATTAGTTACCTATATAATGTGGTACTTTTTACAGACACTTGGCTCTTTAAACAGAATTTAAGAATGAGGAGATCTTTATTATTTATCGTTTTACTTGCAATTTCATATGCTTCTTACGGAGCGACGATCAATGGTCATGTAACTACCGCTGAGAAAGATCCAGTAATCCGGGCTTATATTATCAGTTTAAAAAATGATCAGCATACACACACGAACCAGTTTGGAGATTTTCAACTCAAAGAAGTTGAGATCGGTGATACCATTCAGATAATTTACTTAGGATACAAGGCGCAAAAGTATTTAGTCCAATCTCTTGACAAGGAGATTCGAATAGAAATGGAAGAAGGCAGTTTCGAATTAGATGAGATTGTCGTATGACAAAATAGAAAACAAGCCAACATAATCTCTGCGATAGATGTGCAGACTTCTCCAGTAAGGTCTTCTCAAGAGATATTGCGCAAGGTACCTGGGTTGTTCATAGGACAACATGCAGGAGGAGGCAAGGCAGAGCATATTTTCTTACGTGGATTTGATATTGATCATGGTACCGACGTCGCTATTTCAGTAGATGGAATGCCTGTTAATATGGTATCACATGCTCATGGTCAAGGTTATGCAGATCTTCATTTTTTAATTCCAGAAACTATATCAAAAATTGATTTTGGAAAAGGTCCATATTACTCCGATATAGGAAATTTTGGAACTGCAGGTTATGTTCAATTCAAAACAAAAGATGTACTAGAATCTTCACAATTAAGCTTGGAATACGGAGCATTCAATACCACTAGGACAATGGCTATGCTAAATGTCTTAGATACAGAAAATCATAGCGCATATCTCGCAGCAGACTACACGGTATCTGATGGACCTTTTGAGTCTTCTCAAAATTTCTCTAGAAACAACTTCTTCGCTAAGTACGCTGGTAATATATCTGATAAAGAGAAGTTGAATGCTATTGCTTCTCATTTCAATAGTACATGGGATGCTTCTGGACAGATCCCAGTTAGGGCTGTGAAATCTGGGCTTATCACTCGATTTGGTGCTATAGATGATACTTAAGGTGGTCATACTGGCCGTTCGAACTTCTCAATTAATTACACAAAAGCTATTGATGACCACACATATATTAAAAGCAATGTGTTCTATTCTCTTTATGATTTCGAGCTGTTTTCAAATTTTACATTTTTCTTAGAAGATCCTATTAATGGGGATCAAATAAGACAATATGAAGATCGTAGGATATTTGGAATGGAAAGTTCTTGGAATAAGTCGAGTTACCTAGGTGCAGTAAGTACAGAATATCAAATTGGATTGGGATTAAGGAATGATGTTATCAATGATAATCAATTATCTAGAACAAAAAACAGAACGGAAACACTTAGTCGAATCCAATACGGAGATGTAAATGAAAACAATATTTATACATTCGCTAATGCAGAAATCGATTTTGGTAAGTGGTTACTTCAACCAGGAATGAGATTAGATTTTTTCAAATTTAATTATATCGATAACCTCAGTGTTGTTTATGAAAAACTTTCTGAAACGGCCGTTGCTGTCAGCCCCAAATTTAATATCAATTATAATCTAAATAATAACGTTCAGCTATTTGCTAAATCTGGTATCGGATTTCACTCAAATGATTCGAGAGTTGTTTTAAACCAACAAGGAAGGAGTGCATTGCCACTTGCATATGGTTTAGATCTAGGTGCAGTGGTAAAACCCACAAAAAGAATGTTTGTTAATGTTGCATTATGGTACTTGTTTTTAGAACAAGAATTCGTTTATGTAGGAGATGAAGGGATAGTAGAACCAAGTGGTCGATCTAGAAGAATGGGAATTGATTTAGGAGTACGCTGTCAGCTTAACAATTGGTTATTTGTAAATGGTGATGTGAACTATGCCAAACCTAGAAGTATCGATAATCCTGAAGGAGAAAGACTCATTCCACTTGCACCCACAATGACGGCAACTGCTGGATTAAGTATCCAAAGAAAGAAACTATCCATCAATCTACAAACTAGATATCTAGCTGACAGAACCGCAAATGAAAACAATAGTATTGAAGCTAAAGGCTATATTATAACTAATCTAAATACAACCTACCGTTTTGGCGCTGTTAATCTAGGAATTAGCATAGAAAATCTTTTTGATCAACAGTGGAATGAAACACAATTTGCTACTGAATCAAGACTGGCTTTTGAAACAAGTAGCACAGAAGAGATTCATTTTACTCCCGGCACACCTTTGTTTGCTAAAGGTATCGTTAAGTATAATTTCTAAAAAGGAATTTCCCTACCCTAGTTTCTTCAAATAAAGCTCCCCATTCGCTACATGCATCTTCCGCTTCTCCTCTGGCATCTTATCGAACATTCTGACCAACATTCCAAGACGTGGATTGGATAAGAAAAAGTCTCGATGCGTATCCATAAATCTCCAAAATAGACCGTCCCAAGTAGCTTGCCATTCTCCTTTTTTATAGTTGCTCATTTTCATTATGTAATTGCTTCCACTTATATATGGCTTGGTTGCCATCAGTCCGCCATCTGCGAATTGGCTCATGCCATAGATGTTGGTTACCATTACCCAATCGTAAGCATCAATGAAGAGCTCCATGAACCACCTATATACTTCATCAGGATCAAATTCGCAGAGCATCATGAAGTTACCGAGTACCATCAATCGTTCTATGTGATGGCAGTAGCCTGTCTTTAATACTTTTTGGATGGTCTTATCGATTGGTGGGATCCCTGTAGTTCCGTCATAGAAAGAAGCGGGTATCTTTTTATCAAATTTCCAAAAGTTAGTTGTTCGTTCTTCACTACCTCGAGATTCGTAGATGCCTCTTATGAACTCTCTCCATCCTATGATTTGACGAACAAATCCTTCGGTAGAGTTAATGGGTATTTCATGCTCTGTTGCATACGATAAAGAATCTTCGATTATCTCTTTTGGAGTGATCAACCCAACATTAAGCATTGGCGTGAGCACACTATGATTCAGTATTGAGTTTTCAGCTACAATGGCATCTTCATACGTGCCAAATTCGATAAACCGTTGCTCAAAAAAGTGATTGAGCCATACTTTAGTTGTTTTATAATTTGTCGGGTAAAGAGGATAATCAGTTAGACTTCCTAGATGGTTTTCGAAGTGAGATTCTACATATTGCTTGGCTTCTTTATAGTAACTATCAATATCAGGATATTGAATAGTAGGAGGCGTTTTCTTTGCAGGGTATTTCTTTCTGTTCTCAGTATCAAAAGTCCATTTCCCCCCCATTGGTTTTCCATCAGATTCCATAAGGATGTTTCGCTTCTTACGTTGATCTGTGTAGAATGTTGTTTGGTGGTATTTCTTTTTGTCTGACCTGAAGAAAGTAGCATTTTCTCCTTTTGTATTTAGGAATAGTGGAGAATCATAAACTGTTTTTGTGATTTCATTAATGTTACAACCTTTTTCTATTCTCTTTTGCAACCAATTATCAGTAGGATCTATATAATTAATATGCTCAACACCAAGGTCTTTCAGATGAGGTATGAGTTTCCTGACATCAGAAATATCCTCTGAAGATTCTATATAATTTACTTTGATCTTCTTTTCTCCTAGATAGTCAGCATAAAACTTCATAGTAGCTCTATGAAAAGCTATCTTTTGTTTGTGAAATGGATATTGTTTAAAAAATAGATATTCTTCTACCAGATAAACAGGACCATCCAAAATTATTAAAGGTGAATCTTTGAATAACTGATGTGGGAATATAAGATTGATACTTTTCATTAATCGATTTTGGTTTTTATAAAACGCTTGTTTCTACTGCATCTTTTGCTACAATATTTGACTTCTGTCCAGTTCTTCTCCCACTTCTTGCGCCAAGTAAATGGAAGTCCACAAACAACACACATTTTCTGTGGGAGATTCTCTTTCTTCATCACAGGTATTTAGAATTCAGGAACTTCATCAACTCTCACATAAGGATGACTTTCGATCTTACTAAGGTTATAGTATGTATTGAGCCCTGATATTCCAACCCCATTACTAGCCTCTAAATCCACATCTCCGTGCACCATTGCTGAATCAGGCATGATTAGATATTCTATTTCTCCAATAACAAGTACTGTCCCATTTAACGAGATATCTATTACTTCTCTTAATCGCATGCCCATCTTGAATTGACTTTCTTTGACAAACGGCGCTTTGAATTCATCCCTATATTCTTCAGTCAGACTACATCTATCAAATTCTGAGACATCTTCTTCAAATTTTCCAGAAGTATAATGCGCATTTTTTATAAACTCAGGATGAATATGATTAATCGTATAGCATCCATTAGCTTGTATGTTATGATATGTATGACCTACATCTGCTGTACGTGGTCTGGATATAAACCCAAGTAATGGCGGATTACTCCCTAAATGGACAATAGAGCTAAATATCGCAAGATTAGTTTGTTCTTTTTCATTGATCGTTCCTATTAAGTTAGCAGGTTTTATTCCTGTTACTGAATTGATTATTTTAAGTCGAGAGATTCTATCTAGCTTAGCTATATCATGTTTCGTATATATCATTTTATCTTTTTCTATTCGTTTTACGGACGTGTGTTTCTAGTATTCTCACCCTATCTTCTTTGACTGCAGGATGCTCTCTATGTTTCCAGATCTTATCTCTAGCTATTCGCGCGCTCATTTGAAGATCAACGATAGGCTTAGGATAGTCTTCACCTATTATCACCTTGCAAAATGACTGTTCCATAGAAGTCATCTTCCACGGTTCATGAATACATACTGTGGGAACATTTGCAAGTTCAGGCACCCATTTCTTAATAAATACTCCTTCTGGATCATGCTTTTCAGAGTTCTTTACAGGATTATACTGACGTATGGTATTGACGCCAGTTGTTCCCGATTGCATTTGGAATTGAGGATAATGAATTCCTGGTTCGTAATCCAAAAACTGACGAGCCAAATGATAAACACCATCTCTCCAATCTTGATCGAGATTTAAAGTTAAAAAGGAAACAACCATTGCTCGCATTCTGAAATTAATCCATCCGGTATGAGCTACAGCACGCATGCAAGCGTCGATTAACGGATATCCAGTCATCCCAGTTTGCCAAGCTTTTATATACGTTTCATTCTTAATATGCTCTAGTAATTCATAGCCTCTGTTTATACAATGTGTTTCATATGTGCACTCAACTTCAAATTTCTGGATGAAGTGACAATGCCAATGCAATCGAGTAAGCATACTTGAAAATGCGTGATCATTTCTAGTGCCGTTTGGATGCGTTCCTACATATTGGAATACCTGTTTGATACTAATATTACCCCAAGCAAGATATGGCGACATTCTACTGCATGACAATCTACTTTCCACTGGTTTTGAGATATGATGCTGATAGTTAAATCCCCTTCCATCAGCAAACGATATAAGATATCGCCAGGCATTATATTCTCCGGCAGGCTGATAATGACTTGGATATTCTTCAAATTGATTTTTAAAATCAAGAGATAATTTAAACGGATGCACAATTGGCTCCACAGATGAATCAGAATATTGATTTCTAATTATTGACCGATGCATTTTAGCATGCCATCTTTGATCCCACTGGTCTCTGTTTTTAATACCTCTAATAATACCATCTCGTTGGGATTCTTGCCAATTAATACTATTCTCATTGCAAAATATTTGGATCTCTTTATCGCGATTCCAAGTGATTTTTGTTCCACTTTCTTGATGACTGAATATTTTATTTATTTGAAACTTACTATTCAGAAATGTAAACACATCAATTGCATTCGCGTGGAATATTTCAACTTCACGATTTAACTTTTTCAATAAAGTATTGATTAATAAAATAGAATAATAAATGAACTGCAAGTGCCTAAGACTTGTATCGGGATGTGCGATAAGCTTAGGCTCAAAACAAAAAATGATAATATACGGAATGATTTCCTTTTCAGCTCTTGCTAAAGGTTCGTGATCTTGTGTTCTAAGATCACGTTTTAACCAAACTATATTTATACCTTTTTTATCCAAATGCGAATCAAAATACTCACTTCTTAAACTTAAAGACTACGAGTGATTTAACGAATAACTGTAATTGAATAACGAACATTTAAGATCCAAAACAGTTTCAAAACTGTTATAAAATATTGTGATTGTCATATAGATTATTTATATAAAAATTTATATAAATTCTAATTACGATGATTAAAAAGAGTAGTCAAAATTGCACTATTGAACTAAGTTTTATTCAAAACATGTAAATTTAGGATTTAATCGGGGAACTGAATTATCGAAAAATCGAATTGATCTAAAAGGCAATTGAATCTTGATACGGCATATTGTTGTCAAGGAATTAGGTTCCATTTCAAAAGAGACAATTCAAAAAATGATTTGGGAAGCTCTTGGAATTTCAGAAACACGAAATAGCGAATTGAGTGATAAAACTAGTCTAGGAAAAAGTATGATTATTTCAATATCCAAAAATAAAATACGCCCGAAAAAAACCAGCGGTAAATAATACATGGGAATATTTTTAAAAACGTATATTAGACTTAATTGTAGTGCCCCATCTAAACTAATATATGAATTCAGATCAAAAAGAAAACCTAAGAAGTAAACTATTTCGTCATCTTGATGGTATAGCAATATCCCCTACTGCATACACTTTGAAAAAACATGGTGTAACAGATTATTTACTACAACATAAAAAAGTACCGTTAAGTGATCTTACGGCTAAATTCAAGGCCAATGAAGGTTACCTAAACGTTGCATTAAGAGGACTCTGTTCTCAAGGATGGCTTACCCAAACCGTTGATAATCAAACAAATTCTATTAGCTATGAAATAAATGAAAAATCAGAAATAGCTTTCAATTACTTTTATCTCTATGAGGATGTCACTGACTTATTACGGATGTCAGAAAATTATCATCCTAGAAAATTTGAAATCGAACCATTTTTGGAGTTACACCGTATTTACGAAAAGTACAAAACCAACTATGGAATCGAGCTTTCTGAAAACAAACTTCAACGAGAAATTGAAGAACAAATATTGATGCATATAGAAGGCGTTATTGTAGGCCCTACAATAGTGCATCTAGGTATTACTGGAATGTTTCACAAGTATTTTATGGAGACTAGATTCAAAGCAGAAGAGTTCCATAAGAATTACAAAGAGTTTGACAAACTGCTTAGCATCTTATCCGAACTTGGCTGGTTTAATGTAAAAAATGGTGCTTATGAATTCAATGATTTTGGATTTTTCTTCGCAAAAAGGGCAAGTGCATATGGTGTAACAGTTTCGTACATTCCTACCCTTAGAAAATTGGATGCTCTGATTTTTGGGAATCCAATAATCTTCAATAATCCAGCGACAGGATCTCAAGAAACCCATGTTGATCGAGAAATGAATATTTGGGGAAGTGGTGGTGCCCATAGTTCTTACTTTAAAGTAGTAGATAAAATCATCATCGACTTATTTAATAAACCAATTGAGCAACAGCCTAAAGGCATACTTGATATGGGGTGCGGTAATGGAGCATTTTTACAGCATTTGTTTTCTGTTATTGAAAGTCAAACCTATCGGGGTACTGTTTTAGACGAATATCCGTTGAAAGTAATAGGCGTAGACTATAACGAAGCTGCACTAAAAGTTTCAAAAGCAAATCTCATTCAAGCCGATATATGGGCGAAGATTATCTGGGGAGATATTGGAAAACCTGAACTTCTAGCTAAAGATTTGAAAGACAACTATGATATAGAGTTAGAAGATCTACTTAATGTAAGAACCTTTCTAGATCACAATAGAATTTGGGAAGAACCTCAATCTGGTTCATCAAGAATTAGCTCATCTACCGGAGCATATGCTCATAAAGGCAAAAGGATAGACAACAATTCAGTTGCGATATCTCTGAAACAACACATTGAAAAATGGACACCTTATGTGGGTAAATTTGGTTTATTGCTCATTGAATTACATACCGTAAAACCTGAATTAGTAGCACAAAATATTGGCAAAACAGCTGCTACCGCTTATGATTTAACACATGGATATTCAGATCAGTATATCCTTGAGGTTGACGAATTCATGAATGCAATTGAAGAAGCTGGTTTGTCTTCAGATATGAATAGATTTAGAAAATTCCCGAATTCAGATCTTGCTACTGTATCAATTAGTTTATTGAAATTTAATACTGAATAATCGCTACATAACATATAAGTATAACAAGATTAAATTAGTTATTTGAAAAAATAATTCCCCTTTCTTGTCATATTCTCATCACTCTTGTCACTATCATAATAGAGAACAAAAAATATAATGCAAAGACAAGAAGAGCTAGTTTTAAAAAAAATACTGGAAGTTAATAAGCATAGTATTTACAGAATATGTAGAATCTATGCAGCCTCTCCGATAGAGCCGCAAGACCTTTTCCAAGAAGTTGTATTTCAAATATACAAATCGCTACCTAGCTTTAAGGAAAATGCAAGTATAAATACTTGGATTTATAAAATTGCCTTACATGTTTGCACACGAAGAAAGCAGCAGTTAAAAAAAGGCAATGGAGAAACCGTACAGTTGGAATCTATTGAATTTGAAATTTCTGAATCACCTCCCAACATACATCAACAAGAAAAATATAAAGCGCTATATGAGTGTATCTCTTGTTTAGAAGAAAGTGACCAAAAAATAATAGTCCTCCATTTAGAAGAATTACCCTACAAGAAAATCGCAGAAATTACCAACTTGACAGAAAATCATATTGCCGTAAAAATGAAACGAATTCGTAATAAACTATTGAATTGTATAGAACCTAAATTAAAATAAAATGATGGAACAAGAACAAACGTGGAATGAAGTAAAAGAAATTTGGGGTAACTCTTCAAAGGGAGCGAAAATCAATTTTCAAGTATCGGAACTTATCAATGAATTAAAAGGAAAAATGAGTCAATTTGAAAAGGACTCAATTAAATCTGACGTAAATAAAGTAAAGTCAGATTGGACAAACACAAAGAGTAAAGTAAGCCAGTTTGAAAAGGATTCAATTAAAAAAGATCTCAATCTTATTTCTAATTTGATTAAAAAGGTAATTAGTAAATTCTGGACTAAAAAAGAATAACTACTACCAATAGAATATACGGATCCATGCCTTAATAGAAACAAAGTATGCTCCTTGAAAAACGATACCTACAAAAGTGTAATGATCTTGAAAAATAATGATGGAACCTGTTTGTTGCTTTGTGTAATTGATGCGGATTCTTTGGAAACCACTCCAATTGATTGTCCATAAAGTTCAGATACCACCCAAATCAAAAAGTAGATCAAAACATTAGTCTTGATCTACTTTTCAATTAGTTATTTGGTGACATTCCGAGATTACCTATTCCCTCTTTTTTGAGTTCTTAATTTATCGTTGTTTGCATAATTAAACTTGTACGTAAAATTAACTCCAAATCTTGCACCTGATCTTCTTGAGTCCCTTTCGATAGTGTAGTTATCATCTAATGTGATAGACATGTTTCTTCTTGTGTCTAGGATATTTGATGCTCTGAGACTTACTTCAAATTTATCTTCGAAGAATGATTTACTGACCGACATAGATAGATCTGATGATGCGAGATATTCAATCTGTGCATTTTTTCTTCCACCTCGGTAACTGTATGAGACCATAAAGCGTGCATTATTTTTGAGCCTCAGATTCGAATTGATTCTTCCTCTCCAAGAAGTACCCTCTGTACTCATGTCTCTCTCGTTATAACTACCAGATTGATCAAAGTGGAAGTAGTTCAAGTCAAGATTAAAACTTAAAAGTCCGATTGGTCTATATCTTGCATTTAGCTCCATTCCAGCCTCATTCAATTTGTCAATATTGATTGGAATAATTGTGAAAAAATCATCTGCGCCTTGTTCAACGAAAGTCTCCATAGCATCTGTACTTCTTCTGTAATACGCACCTGGATTGACACTCATTTTTTCTGACCTTATTGAAATAGATGCTTCGTACCCATTTGTATAACTAGGGTTTAAATTTGGATTCCCGACCTCAACAATATTGATATCTGTTAGATTGCTAAATGGATAGAGATCCCATAAACTTGGACGGTTAATTCTTCGTGAGTACCCTGTTTGTATCTCAAGTGCATCAGATAATGGATAAGAAAGAAAGGCTGATGGGAAAAAATTCATATAGTTTTTCTTGTCTTTATAAATTGCCTCTATATCGTCGATATCAATATTCGTTTGTTCTCCTCGGACACCCAATTTCACTTGCAACTTTTCTATGGTGTGGCTATAATCTAAATATCCTGCCGTGATCATTTCTCTATAATCCACATCATTGTCTATGGATTTATAAACACTCCAGTCACTTGTTGATTTATTTTCAGCCAAATAATTATTGTCTACTTTTCTATTTTCCCATTTGAGCCCTGTGGCAAATTTTCCGCTCCAAATTGGCCAATCAAGATCAGCACTAAGAACTAAATCTTTACTACTTGCAAGATTGTTGGTTCTTAGAAATTGCTCTACCGTTAATGGAAGATTCTCAGCATCCGTGGTTAAATCCCAATTTTTCTCACTATTCCAGAAATCGTATTGCATGTTGAGATTAAGTTTTTGTCCCTTCTCTGCAAAGTCTTGATGAAATTGTGCTTCTAGTTGATTGTAATTTCTGCTTTCTAATGAATTTCCGACTCTCAGAATATCTTCATTGGATTGTCCATTATTAAGGTCGTAATCTAACTCTGTATAATCCGTATCTTTTGTATTTGCTCTAAAGAACGCAACAGTAGCAGAACTCTTATCTGATATATAATAGTCTCCACCACCAAAGAAAGAAAGTCCATCGTCGTGTCTATCTTCGATTTCAGTGCTTGATAGTGAGAATGGGTTATCTCCCCTATTCTCTTGTTGGATTGTATAAATACCGTTGTAATCAGAATACCTCCATCTCAAGTTTCCAAATAAGTTAAGCTTGGCTGATTTATAACTCAGACTTGGCAATAAAACATAATTTGCAGGTGCCCCGATCGTAGTTCGGACTTGTCCTTTGAGGCCTTCACCTTTATTCTTTTTGAGAATAATATTAATAATTCCTGCAGAACCACTTGCATCATATCGTGCTGATGGGTTTGTGATTACTTCAATTCGATCGATATTTTCTATTTCTAATTGATCAATTGCATTGTTCATTGTAAGTCCAGACCTTCTGCCATTGATTAGTATTTGCACCGCACCACTTCCTCTTAATTCTACCGCTCCACTAGGCTGCACGGATACTTGAGGAACTTGATCCAATATGTCTAATGCAGTACCACCTTGTGCCAATACATCTTTGCCCACATTAAAAACCTTCTTATCCATTTTGAGGATGTATTGGGATTTCTCAGCTCGTATTTCAACTTCATCAAGCATATTTTCATCTTCTTTTAAAGTGATTACTTTTAGATTTAAAGAATGTTGACTTGAGCTCAATTCTACAGCCGAATTGTAGGTTTGATAACCTAAGAATGAAATTTCAACACTATAGGCACCCAATTCTATCTTCTCTAATTCAAAATCTCCAGTCTCAGAAGTAATACTACCTACAACTAAGTTTAGGCTTTGATCTAATATTGAAACTGTAGCATAAGGAATAGCATTTTGGTTAGAGTCTACGACTTTTCCCTTGATAGAGCTCTGAGCATATTGCACAGTATAAAATGAAAAAATGAAAAGTAGTATAAAGAATATTCTGAATGAAAATTTCATGTGTTTTGGTATTTTTAATATGAATTACTTGACACAAATCTAGGCTCAATTCATCGATTTTATCCTCCAATATATGTGAACTGCTCAAAGAGTTTGCGAACGGCTTCTGTCCTGAGAAATAGGATATGTATCTTTGGGTTATGATAAGATACTGTGGTTTATTAGGTTTGATTCTCATGTTGCTATTGAGTTCTTGTACCGACAAGGGGACTTATGTCTTTGGCGTTGACCAACTTATTATGGTTGGTGATTCTATGCATTGGTCTTCGGTAGATTATGATGATTCACATTGGTCTCAATGGTTAGATGATATTCCGACTGATTCGGTGTTTTGGGTAAGAAACTCTGAAGTATTCCCCAAGCTAGATACACACAAAGAACTTGGAGTGAGGATTACGGCTACGGGTTCATATGAGCTGTATTGGGATGGGGTTTATCTTGGTAATAATGGCACTTTGGGGATAGGTAATCAGAAAGAAGTACCTGGTAAGTATATAAATCAAGTACTATTGCCAGATTCGTTGGCACAGTCAGGAAAACACGTTATGGCGCTTCGATGCACCAAGGCTTATCCTGATATCGGTCAGCATGCGTTTTTCTATGCTGATGATTACAAAGAGATATTAACTGGCGGTATCCAGATGAGCAAGTATATGTTCTTTATAGGCGGTATTTTCTTCATGACAGGATTATACTTTTTCTTTCTCTTTTTGGGAAACAAGAATGATTTTTCCTTTCTTATTTTTAGTGTTATATGTTTTGTATTCTTGGGTCTTTTGATGCTAGAGTATTACAAATTATTCTACTTCTATGATTATCCATTCCAACTCAAACGAATTCAAATCATAGGATATTTACATGTAGCGTTAAGCTTTTTGATACCATCCTTTTTTGCCTTAGAATTGAAGTTCCCTTGGAAGAAACACCTCTGGATATTGATTGCGATTGGAGTAATTATTATTGAGTACATGTTTGATGGAAGACAAGATTACGCTGCAGTATTGGAAAACCGAATGATGTGGACTTTCTCACTGATTGTAGTTTTATATGCCTGTTATCAGCAAATGAAAGAAGCTTTTGTAGTACTATTCGGATTTATAGGAAGTTACTTGGTCTTTTTCTTTACACCCTATCTAGAGGTGAATTATGTTTCAGATTATGATATCGCTATTTTCGCTAGTTTCATATTCATAATTTTGTCAATGCTCTACATCATATCTTATCAAAGGAAGGAACAAAGACGAGCATATGAAGAGTCATTAGTTGTTTCGGAACGACTCAAAAACGAATTATTAAAGAAAAATATAAAACCACATTTCATAATGAACACCCTGACATCATTGATCGATTGGGTTGAGGATTCTCCAAAAGAAGGAGTGAAGTTTATCCATGCCTTAGCAGATGAGTTTGATGTATTAAATGAAATTGCAGATCATAAACTCGTTCCTATTGATCAAGAGATTAAGTTATGTGAGAACCACCTAAAAGTAATGGGATTCCGAAAAGAGATAAAGTACAAGTGGATACAAAATGGTATTGATAAAAATGAAATTATCCCGCCTGCTATACTTCATACCGCTGTTGAAAATGGTGTAACACACAGCAGGCCCAATGAAAATGGTGAGATTGTCTTTGTACTGGATTATTCTAAAATTAACAATAAACGAGTGTATTCACTATTGGTAAAAGCAAAGATAGATGATAAGATCTTAAATGATGAATCAAAAAATATAACCATTGGAACTGGCACCAAATACATCAAGTCTCGTTTACAAGAGAGTTATGGCAAGGATTGGGAATATGAGAGTCATTCAACTCCTGATGGATGGTTAACCACAATAACAATATTGAGCAAATGATGAATATATTGATCATAGAGGACGAAGCTAGAATCGCAAAGCGAATAGAACGAATGGTTCTTGCTATTTTGGATGAGGAGGGTGTAACGATCTCCATGCGAAACACACTTGATGAAGGAAAATCCTATATAAAAACAAATGAGATCGATATTCTTTTTCTAGATCTCAATTTGAATGGTGAAGATGGATTTCAAGTGCTAAAAAGTGTGGTAAATGATCGATTCCATACGATTATCATATCTGCATATAAAGATAAAGCCATCACCGCATTTGAATATGGAGTACTAGATTTCATTCCAAAACCATTTACCGAAGAAAGACTGGCTGATGCATTTGTAAGGATAAGAGATAGACGAAATGGAGACGAATCAATTAAGTATCTCGCAGTAAACAAGAAGGGACTGAAACGCCTTATCAGAGTGGCAGATATTGCCTATATAAAGGGAGCAGATGTATATTCTGAAATCCATAGCAAGGAGGGGATGACTTACTTACATAGTATGTCTTTAGATCATCTTTCAGAGGTCCTTCCTAATAATTTTGAACGGATCCATAGATCTCATATTGCAAATATGCTTTTGGCAAAGAGTACTATTTCTGAGCCAGGCAGTCGGTATTTCTTGCAATTAGATAGTGTTGAATCTGTCTCTTATACACATCTGACGCTGCCGACGAAGAGGATAGTGTAG
>CAJXUU010000099.1 GCA_913061325.1 uncultured Saprospirales bacterium
CTACACTATCCTCTTCGTCGGCAGCGTCAGATGTGTATAAGAGACAGATGTAGAGGTAGTAGCTATAAATGATTTAACTGATAATGGTACTTTAGCACACTTGCTTAAGTTTGATAGTGCACATGGTCAATTTGATGGCACGGTGTCACATACTGATGATAAATTAATCGTAAACGGTAATGATATTGCAGCTTCTTCGACAAGAAACCCTGAGGAACTACCTTGGAGTGAATTAAATATCGATGTTGTTCTTGAATGTACAGGTATATTCAGAACAAAAGAAGCGGCATCAAAGCATATCACAGCGGGTGCTAAGAAAATTGTGATTTCTGCACCAGGTAAAGGTGATGGGATCAAGACAATAGTACTAGGAGTAAACGGAGATGAAATTACAGGAGAAGAAACAGTATTAAGTAATGCTAGTTGCACAACTAACTGTTTGGCTCCTATATGTAAGATTGTAAATGACAATTGGGGATTCCAAAGAGGATCACTTACGACTACACACGCATATACAGCTGATCAAAATATACAAGATGCTCCTCATTCTGATTTAAGAAGAGCAAGAGCTGCAGCATATAATATAGTTCCGACATCTACTGGCGCAGCTGATGCAGTAGGTTTAGTGGTTCCAGAAGTATCGGGAAAAATGTTTGCAATCGCAATAAGAGTTCCTGTAATTACAGGTTCATTGATTGAATTGAATGTAATATTAGACAAAGATGTAACAGCTGAAGAAGTAAATGCAAAATTCAAAGAAATGGCTGAAGGGCCTATGAAAGGAGTGCTTCAGTTTTCTACAGATCCTTTAGTATCATCTGATATTGTAGGAAATAAGCATTCATCTGTTTTCGATTCTTTATTGACTGATGTAAAGGATGGCAACTTTTTGAAAGTGGTAAGTTGGTATGACAACGAAGCTGGATATAGCGCAAGATTGGCTGATCTTGTAGCAAGAGTATAATTTTATACTTTACAATAAAAAGCACTTGATATCAATCAAGTGCTTTTTATTTTGTTCTTTTATCTTCCTTCTTAAAATATTGTAATGAAAACGATCCACGACTTAGATGTAAAAGGCAAACAAGTTCTTGTAAGAGTAGACTTTAATGTTCCACTTGACAAAAACTACAACATCACAGATGACACAAGAATGCAAAAAGCATTGCCAACGATTAATAATCTATTGGTTAGAGGGGCTTCAGTTATACTTGCCTCACACTTGGGTCGACCTCAAAAGGATAAAAATGAAGATGGTTCGATAAAAATCGAAAAGTATACACTCAAACATCTGATAGAACATTTGGCTGAACTAACAGACGCAGAAATAGTATTTGCTGATGACTGTGTAGGTGGAGAGACAGAACTTAAAGCCGAAAGGCTCAAACCAGGAGAGATTCTTCTATTAGAAAATACGAGATTCCATGCAGGAGAAAGTAAGGGTGATATAGATCTAGCTATTAAAATGTCAAGATTAGCTGATATTTATGTAAATGATGCTTTTGGAACGGCACACCGAGCACATTCATCTACCGCAACCGTCGCAAATTACTTTAAGCCTGAAGACAAAGCATTAGGGTTACTTATGTATTCGGAGATTGCAAATGCTGATAAACTACTAAAAAGCCCAAAACGTCCTGTTGTTGCTATCGTAGGAGGAGCAAAAGTAAGCGATAAGATCAAACTATTAGAGAAGTTAGTAGAAGTTGTTAACCATGTTTGCATAGGTGGTGGAATGGCTTATACTTTTTTAAAATCAAATGGTGGTAAAGTTGGTAATTCGATCTGTGAAGATGACTATATGGATCTCGCACAAGAAATACTAAAAAAAGCAAAAGATCTAGGAACAGAAATACATCTTCCAATTGATAATTTAATAGCCGATAATTTTGCAAATGATGCAAACACTAAAATTGTACCATCAGGAGAAATTCCAGATGGCTGGGAAGGGCTTGACATTGGCCCTAAATCTATTGAGCAATTTTCAAAAGTAATAATGAAAGCTCAATCTATCTTATGGAATGGACCTATGGGTGTCTTTGAAATGGAAACATTCGATAAAGGAACTTATGGGATTGCACAAACTGTAGCCAATGCAACTAAAAATGGAGCCTTCTCTCTTATTGGTGGTGGAGATAGCGTTGCAGCCATTAATAAATCTGGACTTGCTGATAGTGTAAGCTTTGTCTCAACAGGCGGAGGTGCCATGTTAGAATATCTAGAAGGGAAAACCCTACCAGGAATAAAGGCTATTACTGGATAAGAACAATCTATTTATTTTTTTACTTCTTTTCTTTCTTTACTTTTTCATTGCAAAGTGATTTACATACTTTAGCTTCATAAATGTATGTACTTATGACAAAACTTGCCTTAGTTCAAAAATCACCTGTATTTCTTGACACTACTAAATCTGTAGCCAAAGCAATAAAGTATATCCATGAGGCTGCAGAATCCTCGGCCGACATCATTGTATTTGGAGAAGGATGGCTTAGCGGTTATCCAGCATGGATAGATCATAGCATCCATATGGGTAGATGGGATCAAAAAGAAATAAAAGAAGTTTGGGCTCAGATGTATGAAGACGGTATTGAGATACCTGGAACACAGATTTCTAAAATTCAACACGCTGTCCAGGTGACAGGGAAGTATGTTGTTATAGGCGCTAATGAAGCCGTCAAAAAAGGAAAGGGCAATGGTACATTGTACAATACCCTACTCATCATCGATCCAAATGGTAAGATAGTCGTACACCATAGAAAACTAATGCCGACTTATAATGAAAAAATGATTCATGGTTATGGTGATGCATATGGACTTAAAACCATCTCTACCCCACATGGAAACATAGGAGGATTGATCTGTTGGGAGCATTGGATGCCTTTAACGAGACAAGCTATGCACGATGAAGGAGAGGATATTCATTTTGGGCTGTGGCCGGCTGTGAAGTCCAGCCATAAGCTCGCTAGCAGACACTATGCATTTGAAGGAAGATGCTATGTAGTCGCTATGGGACAATTGATCAGAAAATCTGATATCCCTAAACACCTTATAGTTGCTCCAGAGGTCAAAGACAATGACAGCGAATATTTATTAGATGGAGGAAGCTGTATATTTGATCCTAACGGCGAGTATCTACTTGAGCCTCAATATGGAGTAGATGATATAATTTATCACGATCTACCACCTCTAAGGAGTCTTTATACTGAGAGAATGAATTTAGCTACAAGTGGTCATTATGCTAGACCAGATGTTTTCAACCTACAGATCAACAAAACTAGATTTACAACTGAAGATTAACTTGATTATTTAACGGTTTGGGAATCCCAATTTTATCTAGGTACTTTTTCTATTGGTAAACGAATTGTGTGCCAAAAATCTAGCTTTTCAATCTTTACAAGCATGCGAATCTTGATGATACGTCTAGATCAAGGTGCGCATCATTTATTAATGTCGCTCCTACAGAGCTTAAAAGATAATATGAGGACTATAACGACGGGTTGAAGCCCATCGATATAGAAATATCACGCTTACAGCGTTTAATTTAAATTGAGGATATGGTAACAAGTACTCCTCATATTCTGTAATTTATATTCTAATTTATTACCGTTTTGTAGATTTAATTTTACCATTACAGTAACATCTTGCCCTTCATAAGACTAAGACAGGAGACAGGGTTGAACACGCCTAATTCAAGTGCTTTGCGAAGCAAACGCCTAGAACAGTATAGCGAATTGCAAATTGGTGGGCTGCAAGTGCTTTGCGAAGCAAACACCTAGAACAGTATAGCGAATTGCAAATTCGTGGGCTGCAAGTGCTTTGCGAAGCAAACACGGAGAACAGTATAGCGAATTGCAAATTCGTGGGCTGTTCAAGCGATTCAACAATTCACCAATTCAGCATTTCACATCATTCAAGTATCTTAAAAGTAGTTCTTCGATTTATTTGATGTTCTTCTTCTGTACAATCATCACAGTTACAATTAATAGCTAAAGCTGTTACTCCATAACCTTTTGCAATCATTCTAGTTTTTGACACCCCTTTTCTAGCCATATAAGCAACTGCGGATTCTGCTCGCTTCTGGGATAATATAAGATTATACTCATCATCACCTCTACAGTCAGTATGTGATGAAAGCTGAATGTTTATCTGCGGATTTTGTAATAATAATTGTGATAAGCTATCAAGTGTTGGTTCAGCATCAGATCTAATATCAGATTTATTAAAGTTATAGTAGATGTTTTCCAAAGTAATTTCAACATTCGTGAATATTTTATTGAGGACTAATTCAATATTGATTGTTGTTGAAAGTTGTCCGTCTTCTAATTTTAAATCTTTAGTAGATATGGTTTCAAAAGAATTTAAATATCCGATTTTACTAGCTTTGATGCTATAATCCTTTCCTTTTTTCAATAGTAAATAGAATTGACCACTTTTATCTGAATAAATATTTTCGGATTCTTGTCCATCCGATATAGTAATATAACAATCTTCCAAATTGGCTTTCCCATTGATTCCACTATTAGGATCGTTATTATCATTGTAGCTTACTTCTTTTGTCTTTCCAGCTAGATAAATTTCTATTTCTACATTTTGTGCTTCTATTGGATCATTCTCAGAAGAGGGAGCCACTACCCTATTTCGTTCATATTTATATAAATCTTCTTTACCGTATCCAGCTCTAGATGAAGTAAAGAATCCTTTTTGGATTTCACTCCCTCGTAAAGAAGCATCATAATCCACTATATAGCCAAAATCATCAAAAGAAGAATTGATAGGTTTTTTAAGATTTTGAGGCGGAGCCCATTCTCCATTTGGTTGGAGCCAAGTTTTAAAAATATCTAAGCCTCCCAGTCCTGCAAAATAGTCAGATGAAAAATATAACGTATCACCGTCACCGCTTGGAAACATTTCATTTCCTTGAGAATTTATTGTAGGAGGAAATAAATATGCCTCTCCCCAAAAGAAACTTCCATCTTTATTCATTATGCGTTCTGTGTAATATAGATCATGTCCTCCAGTACCGTCATCCATTTTGGCGGAAAACACCAAAACACTATCATTTTCTATAAAAGTTGATTGTCCGTAATTGATGCCTTCTTTCTGAATTGGTATAAGGATAGGTTCGGACCAAACTCCTGAGAAACGTTCACTGTACATTAATCTACAATACCCCTCACTACTATTTCTGTCTTCACATCTTGTAAATACAATTTCCAATCCATCTTTTGAAAAACAAGCTGTTCCTTCATTTGCTTCAGAATTAATACCAGCATCAAACCTTTTTATTTCTGATCCATTTTTAAGCATTACAAATAGATCCGTATGTTTATTTCCAGTCCATTTATATATTCCACTGCCAGTACTTTCTGCCATGTCCGATGTAAAGACAAGAAAATTATTATCCAAAATAACCGGAGAATACTCGGAAAATCCAGAATTATCATTCATTAATTCGACTTTAACCCCTTTTTCAATTTCATCTGCCCATTTAGCAACTTCCTTGATTACATAAATCTCTCTATCAATTTGTCGCTTGTTGTTTGAGCTTTTCTTAAGCAAAATGTAGGAATCTATCGCTGAATTATATTCTCCACCTTTTTTGTAGGCCTGTGCCAATTTTAAAAGAGCTTCGTTTCCATATTCTTTATCCACGGCTTTTGCCAACCACTCTATCGAAAGAGAATTTTCTTCAAGATAAGAATACGACATACCAAGAAGATATGCTGTCCGTGCTTTGATTCTATTGTTTTCTGCATTTTGATATTCATTCTTAAGCATATCTATTGCAATAGAATATTGTTTGCGTTCATACGCTGTTTCGCCGTCTTTGATCTTTTTACCAAACGAACAACTCTCCAATATTAAGAAAGCAAAAAGGAATAATATTAATCGATTTACAAAAGTCATATTGCAATATAAACTTAAAAAAGAAATGTTCTTAATAAGAGAATTAGAATTATTATTTGCGCCTTGATAATGACAAATTAAAGAGATAAGCTTTTCAGTTTTATAAACACGTTTTACTCTTCATTTACTCTGAATCTTACTTCATATTAAAAATGCCTCACTTCAATTAAGAAGCGAGGCATTATATCTATAAACTAGTTGCCTAGTATTTTTATTGTATTATTCAGCAGATGGTGTTGCAGCTGCTGCCGCTTTTGCTGCTGCTCTACCGAAACTCTTACCACCTTTTGCACCTTTAGAGGTATTCGCTCTAACTGTACCTTTCAAGTCGTCAGATAAATCTCTTACGATTGGTGTTGCTACGAATATAGACGAGTATGTACCAACTAATACACCGATCAATAGTGCAAATGCAAATCCTTTAATACTTCCTCCACCAAAGATTAACAATGTTCCAACAACTAATAAAGTTGTGAATGATGTAATGATCGTTCTTGAGAATGTACTGTTCAATGCTGCATTGATAACCTCATCTTTACCTTTATTCGTATAGATACCAAGGTATTCTCTTATTCTATCAAATACGACCACCGTATCATTAATCGAATAACCTATTACAGTCAATATAGCTGCGATAAATGCTTGATCAATCTCTAATGAGAATGGCATAACATCTTTCAATAATGAGAACAATCCTAATACGATCAATGTATCGTGAAATAAGGCTGCAACTGCACCCATAGAGTATTGCCATTTATTAAATCTAATGAAGATGTATAAGAAAATCAAGATCAATGCAAAAATACCTGCATAAAATGAACTCTTAGAAATATCATCAGCAATTGTAGGTCCTACTTTCGAACTACTTACAATATGTGTTCCTGAATTTAAATCAGAATCTTTGAATTGATCGAAAGTAACAGCAATATCGCCCATTCCTTTTAATCCATTAAACAATGCCTCTGTTACTTTTTCATCATTACCTTCAGTGTTATCATCAATTAAGTATGCTGTTGTTATTTGGAATGTATTATCAGAATCAACAGTCTTTACTATTGGTGCTGCACCAAATACAGAAGTCAAACTAGTTTTTACATTTTCTTGAGAAACTGCTTTGTCAAAACTAATGTCATATGAATACCCACCTTTGAAATCTACTCCAAGGTTAAATCCTCTTGTAAAGATTGATGCTAAACCAGCGACTATAACGACAGAAGAAATGATGTAAGCAATTTTTCTTTTACCCATCCAGTCAATGGTCAAATTAGCAAACATATTCTTTGATGTACTTGTCCAGAAACTTATCTCTCTATTCTTAGATGTGTAGCTATCAATCATCAACTTACCGAATAATACAGCAGTCAATAATGAAGAAATTACACCAATAATCAAAACTACTGCAAAACCTTTGATCGGTCCTAGTCCGAAGTACGCTAAAACAGCAGCTACTAATAATGTAGTTACATTGGCATCAATAATTGCGGAATAAGAAGCTTTGAATCCATCAGTGATTGAGGCCAAATTAGATTTGCCAGCTCTGAGTTCCTCTCTTATCCTTTCAAAGATGATAACGTTAGCATCAACTGCCATACCAATAGTAAGTACGATACCCGCTATACCAGGCAGAGTCAATACTGTACCAAATGATGAAAGTGTACCAAAGATGAAGAAGATATTTGTAAACAATGCAATGATAGATACAATACCACCTCCACCGTAGTAGAATAACATGAATAATAGAAGTAGAGCAAATCCAATTAATAATGAATTTTTACTACTCGCAATATTCTTAGCACCTAATGAAGGTCCTACAACTGATTCTTGTATAATTTTTGTCTTTGCAGGTAACTTACCTACTTCAAGAATATTTGCAAAATCCAATGCCTCTTGAATATTGAAGCTACCAGAAATAGAAGATCTTCCTCCAGTAATCGCTCCATTATTTACACCTGGTGCAGATACAACTAAGTCATCTAAAGAGATCGCAATCTCTCTTCCACCATTGTTATATGCTTCTTGAGTCATTTTTGCCCAAATCTTAGCCCCTTTACTATTCATAGTAAGTGAAACCTCAGGTTCTCCTGATGCAGGATCGATTTGTTGAGAAGCTTCTACAACAACATCACCTTCTAAAGGAGCCTTTACTGATCCATTTTGAGTTTTGATTAAGTATACTTCATACTGCTTAGTCAATTCCCCATCTTGATTCTTGAACGGTTTGTATGAGTATAAGAATTTAGAATTTTTAGGAAAGATAGATTTTACTTCTGGAGAATTTAGAAGCTCCATTGTAATTCTTCTTTTGTTCTTATCTACTAAACCCATTACAGTTCCATAAAGACCAACTCCTTTAGAACCATTCAATTGTAATTTACTCAATAACGGACCTGATGCACTAAAGATATCATTAGAAGGTCTAATCACTTCAGTAGAATCTGTAGCGTTTCCATCTTCATCATATATATAGTTATAAGTAGTATCCATTGACGCAGCAATCTCAACTCCTTTCGAAGCAGCTATTTTCTTATCTGCTTCTTGGAACATTGCAGCTATACCTGGATCAGAAAATCTGTATGTATTCCAAAATTCAAGATTAGCAGTACCTACCAAGTTTTCTCTCATCCTCTGAGGATTATCAACACCTGGCATTTCTACTAAGATAAGATCTCTTCCTGCATCTAATGAAATATTTGGTTGAACGACACCTAATCTGTCAATTCTTTCTTTTAACATTTTAAAAGTAAGATCAACTGTCTCATCTGCTTTTGTTCTAAGCAATTTAACAACTTCACCATCAGAAGTTTCTAGGTTGATATCACCAAGAGCTTCACTTCGTTGGAATATCTTTCCTAATTTCTTACCTTTAGCAACTTCTCTATAAGCATCCGCAAAAAGAGTAATGTAATCTGATTGACTATTTTCAAGATCTTTAGTTGCTTTATCTAGTGCTTGCATAAATTGTGCATCCTTTGATTTTGCACCAGCTAATGACTTCAACAATTCTTTCAAATCAACCTGAAGTACTGCACTCATTCCACCTTTCAAATCAAGACCAAGTCCTAATTGCTTACTCTTAAGATCATTGTATGTGAATGAGCTAATACCTGGAATAGAAAAGATCGTTTCACTAGACATTGAGTCTAAAAATTGCGCTTTTGCTATTTTCCTTTCTACTGACTGACTTTTCTCATCGACCTGTGCCGCTCTTGCCTCCGCATATTCAACTGCGTCCTTTTCTACCTTGTTGGTTGGAAAAAAGTACACTATCTGTAGTGCACTCACAACCGCTAAGAGTATTAAGAAAAACTTCAATATTCCTTTACCTTGCATGCTTAAATTTTATTTACTTCCTCAAAAAACGACGCAAATATACGTCTTTAATTTACATACCTACTATGAATAGCAAGCTAAGTCATATAATAATGACTAATAATGTGTAATGATACTGATAATCATTGAGTAATTTATTACTAAAAAATCTATTTGTTGTCTAAATTCTAAAAACAGAAATATTTTGTCAAATATTCAGCTTTTGTGGCCTCCTAAATATAAAATTTGAAATTGAATATGAAAATCAATGCTATATCGCCTGATTTGTTTTTAGGATGGAATTGAATAAATAAGATAATTCAAAGATGAGCCAATTTTATTAAAAAAAATCTAACAGTGTGTTAATGATTAAATAATCAAGAAATAATTACTAAAAGCTATAATTTACATTTGAGGAATACGGCTCCACTTTTATATTAACTGGTTATATCTTTATTTAACATCATAATTAGAACTAACAACTAATATTCTATATTTGCACCTTCAAAAATATACTCTTATGAAGTACTCATCAATTTTCTTTTTTGCGTTTATTGTTTTGGCTATAGGTTGTAAAACTGTAAAGCCTAAAGAAGTTAAGGCATATAATATAACAAGCGTAAAACTCGACATTGAAATTCTTTCTGATGATGATATGGAAGGCCGAGAAACAGGAACGGCAGGTGAAAAATTGGCAGCAGCTTATATTACGGAAAGGATGAAAAAAATAGGATTATTCCCTGGAGGTGTTGGTGATGGATATATGCAGACTTTTAATAAAATAATAAAGAGTAACCCTCATGCCGATGGACCTAGCAAAGACGATGAGAAAGTTTCTGGATTAAATATATTGGGGCTCATTGACAATGAGGCAGACTATACCGCTGTAGTAGGTGCACACTATGATCACCTTGGATATGGTGGAGAAGGTTCATTGTATGTTGGAGAACCAGCAATACACAATGGCGCTGATGATAATGCAAGTGGAGTGGCAGGTATGTTGAGAATAGCCGAATACCTGCAAGCCCAATCAGATTCTTCATTAAATTATTTATTTATCGCATTTAGTGGAGAAGAAAAAGGTTTATGGGGGAGTAATTATTTTACAAAACATCCTACAGTTCCATTAAAAAAGGTGAATTACATGATCAATATGGATATGATAGGTAGATTAAATGTGGATAGACAACTGGCTATTTATGGGACTGGTACTACCCCATCTTGGGATCAAATTCTTAAACTAGAATCAGGTCAATCATTTCGAGTAAAAGAAGAAAGATCAGGTATCGGGCCTACAGATCACACGTCATTCTATTTAGAAGACATTCCAGTTTTACAGTTTTTTACGGGACAACATTCTGATTATCATAAACCTACTGATGATGCTCACCTCATTAATTATAATGGGATAATTGATATCACAGATTATATAATTGATATTATAGAATACACACAAGGACGAGGTAAACTTACCTTTCAGAAAACTAAAGATGAAAGTACTGAGACTCCAGATTTCAAAGTTACTCTTGGTGTAATTCCTGATTATCTTTTTGATGGTAAAGGGATGAGAATAGATGGTGTGAGAGATGACAGACCTGCATTCAATGCCAATCTTAAAAAAGGGGATATCATTCGAAAAATGGGCGAAATGAATATCGTGGATATGATGTCATATATGAAAGCATTGGGTGCACATGAAAAGGGCCAAACGATAGATATTACCATTATTAGAGATGGCAAAGAAAGCACACGAAAATTAACTTTTTAGCTTTTAAGTTCGCTCGTTTCTTGCAGAAGCCGATCAATGAAGCCGCCCTATGAGTGTGTTTGCTGTGCAACGAGTGTTTGTTGCACAAGCCATCTCTTTTGCCGCCCTGTGACCCAACCTTTTGGGAATGTCTTGTCGTCTATTTTAATAGATCAATTAAACTATTAAAAATAAACAGCAATGAAGACATCAAATCAATGTTCCCAGCTATTACTATTATTCGCATTCCTTATTTCATTTTCTTCGTGCTTAGAAGATAAATGTGAAGCTACTCGAACATTTGTTGAATATGAAGCTATTTTTGTCCAACCTGAAGAATTCAGAACAGACAATATTGAATATTTTGAATCTCGTCTATTAGAGCATCCTGGTAAAATATACTATTACAAATCAACACTCATTATCAATGAAAAGTATGAAGGGATTCATTTGTATGACAATTCTGACGCTACTTCACCCGCTTACTTAGGATTTATATCTATTCCAGGTAATTTGGATGTTTCTATCAAAGATGACATCCTTTATGCAGATAACTATGTAGATCTTCTGTCTATTGATATTTCCAACTTGATAGATCCTAAATTACTGAATCGACAAGAAGAAGTATTTAACATCTATGATATTTGGGATGATCGAGGATATTTCATCTACACAAAAGAAACAGAAAGAAGCGTTGAGGTGAGTTGTGAAGATACTAATTTCAATAACCAATGGTTCTGGAATGGAAACCAAATCTTCGCAGAGACAAATGCTTCATTTGACATAGGTGTACCCTCTATCAATAATAATGGCAATTCAAATACTGGTCAAGGAGGCTCATTTGCTAGATTTTCAGTTCAAGGAGAATATCTCTATGTGTTGAATGAAACAGAATTGAAAAGTTATAGTATCTCAAATTTGACTGAACCTCAATTACTTAATACTATACAAGTAGATTGGGGAAACATAGAAACACTTTTCCCATATGAAGACTATTTATTTATAGGAGGAAATGCAGGTATGTTTATATATGATAGAACTGATCCCGCTCTTCCAATCTTTGTATCTAGATTTACTCATGCTAGAGCTTGTGATCCAGTATTTGTGCAAGATAATACAGCATATGTAACACTTAGAGATGGCAGTAGATGTGAGTCTTTTGTTAATCAATTAGACATAATAGATATCACTAGTGTCCAGAATCCACAATTGATAAAATCATTTGACATGACTAATCCTCATGGTCTTGCAGTTTTAAATGATGACTTATATATATGTGATGGAGCAGCTGGACTTAGAGTTTTCGATAAATCTGATCTAATTGATATTGATAATAATCAAGTGGAACATATATCAGATATTAATGCATATGATATTATACCATTGAGCAAAGATCATATTATAGTTGTAGGAGATGGTGGATTGTACCAATATGATAGTAGCAATCCTAATTCCCTAAAAGAACTGAGTTTTATTTCAATCTCAAAATAACACTTCCATGAATCGCATATTATCGCTTTTAGTTTGCTTATTGTTAGGACTTGCATCATTTGCACAAAATGATAATCAAATTGATGAAAAAGAACGAGCTATATTATATTTAAAAGGTGGCTCACAAATTGAAGTCACCGTTATCGAATGGTTAGAAGACTTAGGTATTAAAGTTATCACGCTATGGGGACAAGAAATGTTTTTTCCTGCCGATAGAATACACAAAGTTAAATCACTAACTAAAAAAACATCTACTCATTATGTATTTAAAGAGAAAGGAATATACTACTCAATGTCAGCCGGACTAATTACAGGCAATAATGGAGTTCGAAATTCAGAAAAAAACGGGTATTCACTTTCGTTTAGTTCAGGAATTCGATTAAATAGGTTATTAAGTGTAGGAATTGGTACATCCGTTGATCAATATGCACACGGTTCTGGAGAAAGAATGCATCCAATTTTCATAGATTTAAGAAGTTATCTTCTACCTAAGAATTCAACTTTTGTGGTAAATCTGCAAACAGGTTACAGTCTTGCATTTAAAAATGAAAATAAAGGAATAACTGATGCAAAAGGAGGTTTTATGTTCTATCCTAGTTTAGGTATAAGTTTTGGTGGGTCAGTGACTAAATATTCGATAGATTTAGGTTATAAGTTCCAAAAAGCTACATGGACATATACTAACCAATGGGATACCAGAATTTCTAATGAGTTCAGATTGGATTATCAGAGGTTTGTACTTCGTTTTGGAATCATATTATAATGTCAATCAATCGAACATAATTCCTATTCTTTAAAGTTTTTTGATAACCAAGTGAAATTTAAAACTAGATAGTATTTGTTCAGAAAGCTCGAAAAATAAGTAAATATTATATTAGATCATCCTATTATAATATTTACTTATACATCCATAATTATTCTTGATATGCTAAATGCTGTTGGTCTTAACTAATATCCTTAATTTAGTGTTTCAAAGAATAAAATAATACAATATGGATAATCACAATATACATGATGGAGACATCAGCAACTGCCCCTTCATGGGTGGTGCAGTTAAAGAAAGCGCAGGTGGTGGTCAAACCAACAAAGATTGGTGGCCAAATCAACTAAAATTAGACATACTAAGGCAGCATTCTGAAAAATCCAATCCTATGGGTGATGATTTTGATTACACAGAAGCATTCAAATCACTAGATCTTGATTCAGTAAAAAAAGATCTCGCTGATCTTATGACTGATTCTCAAGATTGGTGGCCTGCAGATTATGGTCATTATGGTCCATTTTTCGTAAGAATGGCTTGGCATGCAGCGGGTACATACAGGACTAGTGATGGTCGTGGAGGTGGCGGAGAAGGTGCTCAACGTTTTGCTCCATTGAATAGCTGGCCAGATAATGGCAATTTGGACAAAGCAAGAATGTTGTTATGGCCAATAAAGCAAAAATATGGAAGAGCTCTCTCTTGGGCTGATCTATTTATCTTGACAGGTAATGTTGCCATGGAAACAATGGGATTCAAAACTTTTGGTTTCGCAGGCGGACGTGCGGATATCTTCGAAGCTCAAAAAGATATTTATTGGGGATCAGAAGGTGTATGGTTAGAAGATCAGAGATATGCAGGAGATAGAGAATTAGAAGCACCACTAGCAGCTGTACAGATGGGATTAATCTATGTTAATCCTGAAGGACCTAATGGAAATCCTGATCCTTTGTTATCTGCAAATGATATCAGAGAGACTTTCGGCCGTATGGCAATGAATGATTATGAGACAGTTGCATTAACAGCTGGTGGACATACATTCGGTAAAGGACATGGTGCTGCAAGTGATGCTGAACATTTAGGCCCAGAGCCAGAAGGTGCTCCAATAGAGCAACAGAGTCTTGGATGGAAGAATTCATTTGGATCTGGTAAAGGAGTACACGCAATCACAAGTGGCATTGAAGGTGCATGGACAAATAATCCTGCAAAATGGGATCACAACTATTTCGAAAATTTACTTGGATATGAATGGGAATTAACGAAGTCTCCAGCTGGAGCACAACAATGGATACCTACAAATGGCGATGGTGCTACAGACGTACCTGATGCACATGATCCTAATCTACGTCATGCGCCTATCATGACAACTGCGGATATGGCTATGAAAAGAGATCCTGCTTACAACAAAATATCTAAACACTTCCATGAAAATCCTGAGGAGTTTGCTGATGCATATGCAAGAGCATGGTTCAAATTGACTCATAGAGATATGGGACCTAGATCAAGATACTTAGGAAAGGAAGTTCCTACTGAAGAGTTGATTTGGCAAGACCCTGTTCCAGCAGTCGATCACGAATTGATAAATGATGCTGATGTTTCTGATTTGAAAGCTAGAATACTGGCTTCAGGATTGTCAGTTTCAGAATTGGTTTCTACAGCATGGGCTTCTGCATCTACATACAGAGGATCTGATATGAGAGGTGGAGCGAATGGTGGTAGATTGAGATTGAGTCCTCAGAAAGACTGGGCTGCAAACAATCCTACTCAATTAGCTAAAGTTCTTAAAACTCTAGAAGGAATACAATCTAACTTTAGTAAGAAAGTATCTATGGCGGATCTTATTGTACTTGCAGGATGTGCAGGTGTAGAAAAAGCAGCCAAAGATGGTGGACATGATATAACTGCTCCTTTTACAGCTGGACGTATGGATGCTTCTCAAGAGCAAACCGATGTAGCTTCATTTGCATTCTTAGAGCCAAATGCCGATGGATTCAGAAACTATATGAAAACGAAGTATACTGTAACTGCAGAAGAGATGTTGATTGACAAAGCTCAATTAATGACATTAACTGCTCCAGAAATGACAGTACTTGTTGGAGGTATGAGAGCAATGGGTGCCAACTTTGACGGATCGAATACTGGAATATTTACTGATACTCCTGGTGCATTGACAAATGATTTCTTTGTTAATCTTCTGAATATCAGAACGACTTGGACATCAATATCAGAAAGTGATGATCTATTCGAAGGAAAAGACAGAACTACTGGAGATAAAAAATACACAGGAACTAGAATTGATCTTGTATTTGGGTCTAATTCAGAATTAAGAGCTTTAGCTGAAGTATATGCTTCAGGTGACTCAAAATCGAAATTTGTAAATGATTTCGTAGATGCGTGGAATAAAGTAATGAATTTGGATCGATTTGATTTGAAGTAATTGATTCCTTAAAATATTAAAAGAAAGCTAGACAGTTATTGTCTGGCTTTTTTTGTGCTATTTGATAATTAGCAGTTAAAGAACAAATAACCAGTCTCCCCATTTGACTGGCTATTTGTTTAGTTTTTCTATTCTTTAACTAAAGTATCTATAACTCCTGTATTGTAATTAATTACTACCATAGTTTCCTTATAGGTATCGTAATCAATCGTCATTATCGTGTCGATATTTTGCATAGCTTTCGAAATAGGATCGTTTCCTGGAAGTAAATAAGCGTTTGCACCTTTTGGTTTAGCGATAACTCTTTGTACTTCTTTTCTCGAGCTATGATCATACATCACTATAGTATCGTAAACAATACCATCGGGAATAGTATCCTGTTGAATTGATATTTCATTCCCATCCGTATCCACAAGCACCGTATACGTATCAAAGGAAAATAAAGAAAGCACAACCAGTAAAACTGGGAAAATCGCAAGGTACTGTATACTGTCAGACCTAGATTCAGAACTCATCATAATTAATCGTTTTTTTATAAGTGAATTAAAATTGTGTACAAGAGACGATTGATGCTTAATACTTACCTGATCAATCAGAAAAGAGAGATAGGATTCTTTACCAAGAAGGTTTTGAGTAGCAGCATCAGCTTGATATTCGTGGACTTCAATGAGTCTTTTTTCGTATAGTGATAGAATTGGATTGAACCAAAAGAAAGACCGGAATATCTTAATAAATAGGACATCTAGCGTATGCAAACTGCTGATATGATTTGCTTCATGTGCTAGTTCATAATCACTGAGATTTCCTTTTCTATGACTTGGAGCTATAATATATTTACCAAATGAACAAAGAGGAATATCAATATCTGAGTATATAACTTTTGTATCATGATAATTAATTAAATCACCATTTCTGACTAATGTAAATAGTGAATATAGACTATGTAAAATCAATAAAAGGCTTATAATCACCCCAGATAGATAGATCATTGCCAGTATTGTACTCCAATCATATGAACTGGTTACTGGTGAAACAAAAGTCCCAACCCCAACTGGTTGTTTCATTAGAGTGGAAAAAACTGCCACATTCTTAAAAACAGGTACGGATAAGAGGGGAATTAATATCGAAATGATCAATGCTCCTATCAAATACAGTCGATTCTGAGTATGCGCACGAGTATCTTTGAATAAGATATGATAAAGCCCATAAAACATTACCATACATAAACTCGATTCAAATAGATAATTCATCATTTTATATTTTTTTCTACAAATCCCCACTTGGTCCAAAGACTGAGATTCAAAGTTCATCAACTATTAAAATTGTTAATTTACTTTTTGGGGTTATCGCCCAATGAAGATTTTGTTCTAAATTGGTCAACAATATCATTCAACTCTTCTTCTGTAAGGTTTTCTTCTTTAATAAAAAAACTGAGCAACTTTTCTGGAGAACCACCAAAATAATCTTGTAGTAAATGTTTGAAAATTGATTTTTGGTAAGTACGTTTTGTGATAGTTGGGGAATATTGATGCGTTTTGCCAACTTTTATATGTGATATGAATCCATCCTTTTCTAGCTTTCGAATCATTGACAATATAGTATTGTAAGGTGGTGCTGGTGGAGCTATATTTTTAATCACTTCTTTTGGAAATGCTTTTTTTAGCTTCCAGAAGATATTCATTATGTCTTCTTCTTTTTTATTCAGTCTGATCATAGGATAATAATTATGAAACGAAAGTTACGTTATTATAACGACACACTCGTTACATACTGTCTCTTATACACATCTGACGCTGCCGACGAAGAGGATAGTGTAGAT
>CAJXUU010000100.1 GCA_913061325.1 uncultured Saprospirales bacterium
ATATATTTTCTTACTTTTTCTTCTTGATTATAAAGTGTTATCTTTTTCTTGTAAATCATTGTATCCAAAGATTGCCACTTCTCCATCCCTCCATGTGCGTCAATAGATTGATTAACTAAAGCGGTTACTTTATCAGGAACAATAGATTGACAAGACACTATTAATAAAATGCAACATATAGCTATTGGCATGCGCAAATATGCTGAGTTACTTCTTTTTTCTATGGCTCTACTTACAGACAGAATCCGTTTTATTAACATTCTAAAACAAATCCACAAATCAACAAATCCGACGATTCCACAATTAATAACTCTCATAACTTCATAATATTTATACATAAGCTAAATTCCAAAAGGATATTAAGGGAGAACATCCTTGATTATCCTATATTTGCACTCGTAAAATTGAAATAAAAATTGACTATGCAAAATACACAACAGTATATCGCTGATAATAAAGACAAATTCCTAGCTGAATTAATGGAGTTACTTAAGATTCCTTCAGTTTCTGCGGATCCTGCTTATGCTGGTGACGTCGCTAAAACAGCGGAATTCGTTAAAGCAAGTTTAGAATCTGCAGGCTGTGATTTAGTAGAGATACATGAAACAGAAGGACATCCGATTGTTTATGCGGAGAAGATGAAAGATCCTTCATTGCCTACCGTTTTGGTATATGGTCATTATGATGTACAACCAGCTGATCCAGTTGAATTATGGGATAGTCCTCCATTTGAACCCGTTATTAAGAAAACAGATATTCACCCTGATGGGGCCATATTTGCAAGAGGTTCTTGCGATGATAAAGGGCAGATGTATATGCATGTAAAGGCATTCGAAGCTATGAATGCTGCAGGAGAAGTACCTTGTAACGTGAAGTTTATGATTGAAGGGGAAGAAGAAGTAGGATCTGTAAATCTTAGTAAATTTTGCAAGGACAATGTAGAAAAGCTTGCTTGTGATGTTGTTTTAATATCTGATACTTCTGTAATTGCAAATGATACACCTTCTGTGACCGTAGGCTTGAGAGGCTTGAGTTATGTTGAGGTGGAAGTGACAGGACCCAATAAAGATCTTCATTCGGGTGTATATGGTGGAGCTGTTGGGAATCCAGTTAATATTCTTTGTGAGATGATTGCCTCAATGAAGGATGAAAATAATCACATTACAATTCCAGGGTTCTATGATAATGTGGAAGTTGTTTCTGCAGAAGAGAGAGAAGAAATGAACAAGGCTCCTTTTAGCCTTGATGATTTTAAAAGAGGATTGGGAATAGATGCTGTTGATGGCGAAAAAGGATACACTGTTCTAGAGCAAACTTCAATTAGACCTACATTGGATGTGAATGGTATTTGGGGTGGATATATTGGTGAAGGTGCAAAGACTGTTCTTCCTTCTCAAGCTTTCGCAAAAATATCTATGAGATTGGTGCCAAATCAAACACCAGATGAGATTACGGAGTTATTCGAATCTCATTTTCAATCTATTGCTCCAGCAAGTGTAAAAGTAAAAGTGACTCCTCACCATGGAGGGCATGCTGCCGTAACTCCAACAAATACAGATGAGTACAAAGCGGCATCAATGGCAATGGAAAAAACGTATGGTAAGAAACCAATTCCACAAAGAGGAGGAGGAAGTATTCCTATTGTTGCGCTATTTGAAAAAGTTTTAGGGACGAAGACAGTATTGATGGGATTTGGGTTAAATTCTGATGACATTCATTCTCCAAATGAGCATTATGGATTATTTAACTTTTATAAAGGAATAGAGACAATCCCTTATTATTTCCAGTACTACACAGAACTGAAGCTAAAGTCTTCATAAGTTGACCGTTGGGAGACAAGAATAAAGGAACAAAATAGCATTCCCGTCGGTTGTTATCGATGGACTTAATATTAGGCTTAGTTGAGAGCCATAAATTATAATTTAACAAATGAAATATACAAAAGTAACCGCAGTACTCGTAGCATTATTCTTATTCGTAAGCTCGATTTCAATTGCTCAGGAAATCACCAACAAAATTGATTCAGTATCTTATGCAGTAGGAGTGCTTTTTGCTAAAAATATCAAGCAACAAGGTATAAAAGAATTGAATTCGCAGGTAGTTGCTAAAGCTATTGATGACTATATGAATGGCATTACTCATGTTATACCAGAAGGCGAGTGTGAGAAGATGTATATGAACTACATGAAAGGCATCCAAGCTAAAAAATCTAATGGAGCTAAAATAGCGGGTCAAGATTATCTTGCTAAGAATAAAAAGAAGTTAGGTGTAATGGTTACTGAGACTGGACTTCAATATGAAATTCTTACAGAAGGAATTGGTCTAAAACCAACAAAAAAGGATAAAGTAAAAGTTCACTATCACGGTACTAACATCGATGGAACAGTCTTCGATAGTTCAGTAGATAGAGGTAAGCCTATTTCATTTGGTGTGACAGGTGTAATAAGAGGTTGGACCGAAGCACTTCAGATGATGAAAGTTGGTGGGAAATGGAGACTAACTATCCCATCAGAATTAGCTTACGGAGCTAGAGGTGCTGGAAAGAAAATTGCTCCTCATGCAGTTTTAGTTTTTGATGTTGAGCTACTCGGTATAGAATAAAATATGCGTATAGATATTATAGCCGTCGTTCCAGAATTATTGGAAGGCCCATTCAGCCACAGTATACTTAAACGTGCAAATGATAAAGGACTATTTGAAGTTGTAGTACATGACCTCAGAAAGTTCGGTGTCGGAAAGCATAATAAAATAGATGACTACCAATTCGGTGGTGGTGCTGGCATGGTTATGATGATAGAACCTATTGAGTCTTGTATCAATGAACTCAAAGCGGAAAGGTCATACGACGAAATCATCTATATGACTCCAGACGGAGTTACCTACAATCAAGGAATAGCAAACGAACTTTCTCTTAAAGAAAATATCATCATTCTTTGTGGTCACTATAAAGGAGTAGATGAGCGAGTGCGAGAACATTTTATCACAAGAGAAATATCTATTGGTGACTTTGTGCTCTCTGGCGGAGAATTGGCAGCGGCGTTGATCGTAGATAGTATCGGGAGATTATTACCTGGAGTTTTAGGGGATGAAAGTTCAGCATTATTGGATTCGTTTCAAGATGATATGTTGGCACCACCAATTTATACACGTCCTGCAGAGTATAACGGATGGGTTGTACCACCAATTTTGCTCTCTGGTAATGATAAGGCGATTGATGATTGGAGAAACGAAGAAGCATATAAAAGAACAAAAGATAGAAGGCCTGACTTGATTGATCGGCATGGTTAAAAAGAGTTTGAATCTATATAGTTAAACAATTAAATCATATTAAAAATAAAAAATTGAATCAGACATAGATAATGAAGGAAATAGAGCTCAATAGAAACGAGGAAAATGCCTTAAAAAAGAAATATAGAGAAGGTATATTTGTTACTGTTGTTGTTGCAATTCTTTGTCCCGTTTTTATGACTTTTATTGGCTTTTTTCCATCTAAAATTTTTCGAAGTTCAATTAGATCAAGTAATGAAAATTTATACGAAGTGTTGGGAACTCAGAATGCAATTTTTCTAATTGTTGCTGCAACTATAGTTTTTTCTACTTCAGTATTATTTCAAAAAAATATTTTCAATTTAAAAAAAGATACAAAAGACTTAAAGAAAATAATCGTTGTTGATGTAGTTTTAGAGTTTCGTGAGCATGATGGAAATTATTTTGCAATCATGAAACAAAATAATCCAGGTTTGATTTATTTTTCAGCAAATAATTTGGTAGAGTTATTCACTGAAGATGTTATTGAGTTTGTAGTTTATAAACATTCAAAGGAATTAATTCGAGTTAATAAATTATTGTAATTTATTTTGAAAAGATAAATCCCATTAATTTAATAAAGTTATTATTTCCCTAATTTTTTTATTTCAAGATTTTTTTTGAAGCAAACAATAAAATGATAAAGACAGATATACTAATAATAGGTGCGGGACCAGTTGGTCTTTTCACAGTTTTCGAAGCGGGGTTGCTAAAACTTCGGTGCCATTTAGTAGATGCTTTGGCTCAGTCAGGTGGACAATTGACAGAAATATATCCTAAAAAACCGATTTACGATATACCTGGGTTCCCAAGTATATTAGCTGGTGAATTGGTTGAAAATTTGATGGAACAGATCGCTCCATTTAAACCAGGATTTACATTAGGCGAAAGAGCGGAAACGATCGAGAAGTTAGAAGATGATTCATATAAATTGACGACGAATAGAGGAACCGAAATCAATGCTCCTATAATTGCTATTGCAGGTGGATTAGGATGTTTCGAGCCAAGAAAACCGCCTATTTCTAATATTACAGATTTCGAAGATAATGGGGTAGAGTATATTATCCGTGATCCAGAATTATATAGAGATAAGAAAATTTTGATCGCTGGAGGAGGGGATTCTGCATTGGATTGGACGATATTATTGTCTGATATTGCTAAAGAAGTAACTCTTGTGCATAGAAGAACTTCATTCAGAGGAGCTTTGGATTCTGTAGACAAAGTCATGGAATTGGCCCAATCCGGAAAGATCAATCTAATCACTGAGTCTCAAGTTGTAGGATTGAATGGTGGTGATAAATTAGATTCTGTTGTTATCAAAAACAAAGAAAAAAATGAGAAACCCATTGACGTAGATCATTTCATTCCGTTGTTTGGATTGTCTCCCAAATTGGGTCCAATCGGAGAGTGGGGATTAAATGTTACTAAAAATGCTATTGAAGTTGATACATTAGACTATTCTACCAATGTGCCAGGGATCTACGCCATTGGTGATATCAATACCTACGAAGGTAAGTTGAAGTTGATTTTATGTGGATTTCACGAAGGTACTATTATGGTTCAATCGGCATTCAAGAGAATTTATCCTGATGCTAAGTTGAGCTTTAAGTACACAACTGTAGCTGGTGTAAATGGCTTCGATTGATTTAATAAAAAAGAATACAACATTCCAATTAATGGATGACATAATAAAAATAACAGTCATAGATCGAGAAGATCAGATCCACGAACTAGAGGCTCCTACTGATATGGCTATGAGCTTAATGGAAGTATGTAGATCTTACGAATTGCCAGTAGAGGGTACTTGTGGAGGTATGGCTTTGTGTGCTTCGTGCCACTGTTATGTTCTTAGTGATCATGAACTCCATGAGGCTTCTGATGATGAAGAAAGCATGCTAGATCAAGCTTTCTTTGTAGAGGATAACTCCAGGTTAGGATGTCAGATCAGAATGTCGAATGATCTAGAAGGGCTACAGGTGAAGTTGGCTCCTGTAGATTAATCAGAGTGTACTGGAAACACATTAGCTCGGTGATCTGTTAAAATACAAATACTATTATCCAATGATTTATAGTAGCGCTTTCAAAATTATCTCTCATGCCTAAAGTCAAATATCATTCTTTAGAAAATATCAGTTATCAATCTGGTTGGGACTTACAGACGGAGTTACATAATGTACTTAAAGAAAATAAACTAGCTTGGAGAGACCTTCCTGAAGAAGAGAAATCTAAAAAAAAGCAAGTCCACCACCTTCTATTTTGTCAGCATAATCATGTGTATACATTAGGGAAAAGCGGTTCTCAAGATCATCTTTTATTAAATGATGATGGGCTTAGTGCTTCGAATATCGAGTATTTTAAGATCAACCGTGGAGGAGATATAACGTATCATGGACCTGGACAGATAACGGGTTATCCTATTTTTGATTTGGATGAGTTTTTTTCGGATGTCCATAAGTATGTAAGACTATTAGAAGAATGTGTTATTCAGTTATTGGATACCTATGGAATTACTGGATATAGAGAAGATGGATTTACGGGAGTTTGGATACAGCCAAAAGAAACCGATAGTCCCAAAAGAAAGATTTGTGCGATAGGAGTGCACCTTAGTAGATGGGTGACTATGCATGGTTTTGCATTGAATGTGAATACTGATTTGTCCTACTTTAAAAACATAGTTCCTTGTGGGATTGCGGATGATGACAAGACTGTGACGTCAATGGAGTCAGAACTAGGTAAAAAGGTGGACCAAGAAGAAGTAAAGATGAGATTGAAATCTATTTTTGCGCAAGTTTTTGAATTTGAATTTATAGAAGAGGAGTACTAACGAGGATGACTGAACTTTAGGGTCCAGAGGAAGTAATTAAGACAGTTGGTTAGTTTTTTATTGCCCTTAAATTTTTATTTTTAAGTAGCCGGTAAACAATCTGTATATACCTAAGGAGATTATTAGAGATAAATCGTTGATTTTGCAGAAATAAAATTTTAAATTGATGAAAGATAAATTGGTGACGGAGTCACAAACGATAATGACAGAAATGATCATGCCGAATGATACTAATCCATTGGGTAATCTCATGGGAGGAAACTTGATGAGATGGATGGATATTGCTGGAAGTATATGTGCTGCAAGACATTGTGTGGAGCACGTTGTAACGGCTTCCGTAGATCATGTTTCATTTACTAATCCGATTAAAAACGGTGATGTAATCACGCTAAAAGCAGTGGTTACTAGAGCTTTTAATACATCTGTAGAAGTATACGTGGAAGTATCAGCTGCGGATATTACTGGAGCAAATAGTAGATTGTCTAACCACGCCTACCTTTCATTTGTTGCACTAGATAATAAAACTAAGAAACCAACAAAAGTGCCGCCATTAAGACCTGTAAGTAGCGAAGAACAGAAGTTATACGACGGAGCAAGTAGACGAAGAGAGTTACGTCTTATTCTTAGTGGTAGATTAAAACCAGCTGATGCAATAGAAATAAAAGACTTCTTTGCAAATTCTTAAACAAGCGTTTGCTCAGCAAACGCGTAGCTCAGTATAGAGAATTATAAATTCTCGGGCTGAGAAAGTGGTTCAGCAATTCAGTAAATCAGCAATTCAACACATCAACACATCAACACATCAACAAATCAGCAAATCAGCAATTCAAACAATTCAATCACACCTTTTACACAACTATAACATTAGTAATCAGTTAGATTCTTAGATTTGTATCCTCAAAATTATTTAGACTTATTATTATATTAATATTCAAAAGTATAAACAACCTCCACATTGGCTAGAAATAGAAAGAATTACGATCTCGAGAAAGTTAAACTTAATAAGGAAAACTTATCGGGAGCACTAAGGATATTTAAATACATCAAACCACAATTAGGTTATTTCATAGCTGGTATGTTATTACTCGTTTTTGGTAGCTTGATATTTATGTTGGTTATGGGTATTCCTGGTGAGATGACTAACATAGCTACTGGGAATCCAAAATGGGAACATGGATTATCAATTAAGGACCTAGGTAAGATTTTGTTAGTGTTGTTATTTGTACAAGGAGCTTTCTCCTATTTCAGGACGGTATTCTTTACCATTGTAGCTGAGAGAAGTATGGCCAATCTTAGAAAGGATCTTTACAACAATATCATCTCGCAATCAATTACATTCTACGAAAAAAGAAGAGTTGGAGAACTAACCAGTCGTATCACAGCTGATGTAGAACAACTCCAGAGTGCATTTTCAGTTACGCTGGCCGAGTTTTTGAGACAAGTGGTAATCCTTATTTCGGGCATTTCGATTATAGCATATTGGACTCCAAAGTTGGCCTTGATTATGTTGGCAACATTTCCAGTTATTGTAATTGCAGCCATGTTTTTTGGTAGACATATCAGAAAGTTATCAAAAGAAAGACAAGACAAACTAGCGGAAACCAATACTATAGTTGAAGAAACTCTGCAATCTTTTCAAGTTGTGAAATCATTTGCAAATGAATGGTATGAGTCTGTGAGATATGGAAAAGCGGTAGAAAATGTAGTACAGATTAGCCTTAAATTTGCGAAAGTGAGAGGCCTCTTCTTTTCATTTATCATTACAGTTCTGTTTGGTGGTATTTTCTTTATTCTTTATCGAGGTGCATTGATGGTAGAGAGCGGGACGATGGAGTCGGGTGACTTGTTTTCATTTATCATCTATACAGGAATATTAGGAGGAGCAATTGCTAGTTTTGGAACTTTGTACGCTACATTAGCAAGTGCTGTTGGTGCGACTGAAAGAGTGCAGACCATGTTAGACAGTACTCCAGAAGTACAGATCAATGATTCTGAATCTCATAAAGATTTATCATTATCTGGAGATATCAAATATTCTGATGTTCATTTCTCATACCCAACAAGGACTGAAATGGATATTCTCAAAGGAATCAACCTCACCATAAGAGAAGGCGAGAAAGTAGCTCTGGTAGGTCAGAGTGGTAGTGGGAAGTCTACAATCGTATCACTTCTGATGAATTTCTATCCGTTAGATAAAGGAGAAATTTCTATTGGTGGCAAGTCAATCAATAAATATAATATATCCCACTTGAGACAAAATGTAGGTATTGTACCTCAAGAAGTTATCCTTTTTGGTGGAACGATAAGAGAGAATATCCTATATGGAAATCCTAAAGCAACAGAAGCTCAATTGACGGATGCTGCTAGGAAGAGTAATTGCTTAGAATTTATAGAGTCATTTCCTGATGGATTTGAAACGGTAGTAGGAGAGAGAGGAATCAAATTATCTGGTGGACAGAGACAGCGTGTAGCCATTGCAAGAGCAATCTTAAAAGATCCAAGGATCTTATTGTTGGATGAGGCAACTTCTTCTCTTGATGCCGAATCAGAGCGATTGGTTCAGGAAGCATTGGATATTTTGATGGAGGGGAGAACTTCTATCATCATTGCACACAGATTGGCTACGATAAAGAATGTAGATCAGATTTACGTTTTAGAAAATGGTCATATTATTGAAGAAGGAACCCACGACGAATTGATCCAAGTCGATAAAGGTGCGTATAATAGTCTTGCAAAACTGCAGTTTTCTTAAATTGATTATTGAATTATTAAGCAATTCATTTTTAGGATCACAATAAAATTTCTAATGAAAAATATAATTTTCCACCTTAGTTCTTGTAATACTTGTCAGAGAATAATCGGTGAGTTAGACAGCACAGAAGGAATTGAACTTCAAAATATAAAAGAGACGCATATCACTGAATCTGAATTAGACTTTATAAAAGAAAAGGTTGGATCTTATGAAGTGTTATTCAATAAAAGAGCTCAGAAATATAGGTCTCAAGGGTTAAACAATGAAACGTTAAGTGAGGCTGATTGGAGAAAGCATATTCTTGCTGAATATACATTTTTAAAAAGACCTCTATCGATATATAATGATGAAGTATTTGCTGGAAATGCGAAGAAAACAGTGGAAGCTTTAAAGCACACAGTAAATGGATAAACCGAATAGATCAGATATAAAATCTTATTTTATGAGCCTGCAAGATGATATCTGTGCAGGTATAGAATCATTAGATGGGAACGGAAAGTTTCAGCAAGACCTGTGGGAAAGAGCTGAAGGTGGAGGAGGAAGATCAAGGGTTATTCTTGGTGATAAAATAGAGAAAGGAGGCGTTAACTTCAGTGCTGTAGAAGGGCACCTTCCAGAGAGAATATCTAAGGCTTTAGGATTAGAACCCACTGATTTTTTTGCAACGGGTGTAAGTATTGTTCTGCATCCACATAATCCAATGGTGCCGATCATTCATATGAATGTCCGATACTTCGAGACTTCTGTTGGCAAATATTGGTTTGGTGGAGGTATTGATGTCACACCGCATTATATAGTAGATGAAGATGCTCGTTTCTTTCACAATTACTTAAAAACTGTTGGTGATAAACATGATGAGGCTTATTACCCGCATCATAAAAAATGGGCAGATGACTACTTCTATATTCCTCACAGAAACGAAACACGTGGAATCGGGGGAATATTCTTTGATAGGTTAGAAGCAGATGCGTCACATACAAAACAAGATAGATTTGACTTTGTAAAAAATGTTGGAGAATCATTTGTTCCTATCTATTCTGAATTGGTAAATCGTAACCATAATAGACCATATACAGAAGATCATAAATCTTGGCAACTTCATAGACGAGGCAGATATGTTGAGTTTAACTTGGTATGGGACAAAGGGACAAAGTTCGGCCTTCAGACCAATGGCAGAATTGAATCAATCCTAATGAGCATGCCACCTATGGCCAATTGGACGTATAATCATGAGATTAAACCAGGTTCTGATGAAGAGATCACTCAAAGTAAACTGATCAAAGGAATCGATTGGGCTAAATAGTTAATTTTTTCAATGAAAAAGCTCCACATTCAAGTCTATACTTCGTTCATTACTAGAACACACTTGTATGTTAAAGGACGAATATTAAAAGACAGTCCATTTCTGATTAAACCTACGCACGGTATCTTTTCTTCACTTATTTATACTATAATACGGGCTTTTAGCCGTGAGATAAAATTTGTTCCTGTTCAATGTGTTGTTTCTAGTATTGCATATCAAGTTGTAACCGATGATGAAGGCTACTTTGAGATATTCGATAATATAGAAGGAAAGAATATGGAAGTTGGTGTAGTAGAAATATCAGCTGAGTACAAAAGTAGAAGTAATAAAATCGTCGCTCCGATAGTTGATCTATCTTCTGATGTTCCAGTTGGGATTATTTCAGATATAGACGATACCATTATGGTGACGGGAGTGAAATCATTTTTTAAAATCAAGGTGATTCTTAATACACTTTTTCTCAATCCATTCAGAAGGAAGCCTATTGAAGCTGCAGCGGATGCTTTTCATTTACTGTCCAATCATGTAAATGGAAAAGGTCCAGTAATCTACTTATCTAATAGTCCATGGAATCTGTTTATCTACCTCCAAACCTTCCTAGAATATAATGGTTTTCCAGAAGGTACGTTGATTCTGCGAGATATGGGATGGCAATTGCTAAAATCGAGGACAATTGCTCAACGTAATAAGTTTATAGAAGTGGAAAAGATCTTGATCGCTTTTAGTGACACTAACTTTTTACTAATCGGTGATACAGGTGAGCTTGATTTTGATATATATCAGCAATTAGAAGAGAAATATCCAGAAAGGATAGAACAGATTATTCTCAATAAGGCTGGTAATCGGAAGAAGGAAAAAATGCTTCATGAATACGTAAAAAAGAATACTAAGTATAAAATGCTGACAGGATTTACTAAGGTCTTTGATGAATGATGGAGATGTGAAAAGGAAATACATTAAGTTGTCTTATACCAATTCTGTTTTTAGATGACGGAAAAGAATTTAGAATTGTTCAAAATGGATCAAGGCAAAAAACGTAAGCGAACCCATAGGTTCGGCGAGGCTTTTTAACGAAGGAACATGAAGGACAAAATAAATAATTACCGTCGATCTAAACCAGAATTGGTCTTACTTCTAAGTTGCCATATCCCTCCAAAAATATTAAATAAATAGCTGTAATTAAGCTCGACTATTTTTGATAGGGTACCATTATTTAATGGAACATTGCAAATAAAAAAACAAATAGGTAAAACAAAAGAGATTATTTTAGTAAGTTTAAATACTTATAAACCAATAAATCACAATTATGAAATCATTTATTTACACTTTTATTGCATTAGTATCACTTTTGCCACAATTACAAAGTCAATCAAACATTTTAGAAACGCTTAATGAAAGTAATTTTCTTACCAATAATTCAAAGAGGACTATTTATGATGATAAGAAATAAAATTCTGCATTTGCATCTGTAACACCAATCAGATTACATAGCATATGGAATTTTCAAATAAATGGGTTCTTGGAATTCACTCTTCCAAATAAATCTAATATTATTAAGGCAAAACTATCGTACATCGAGAAGTACTCTGACGATGATTTCATATGGCGTGGAGACATTCATAGTGATGACAATATTATTGGATATTGCTTATTTATTAAAAAGGGAGATAAAAATTTTGGGGAAATTAAGTACAACGATGAATATTATATAATCGAGGATTTGAATGCAGGAATAGTAGAAGATCAAATCCTAATCAGAGTGAGTGATCAATATGATGGTGGAGGTTGTGGTCATGTTGATCATAATGACCACACAGGAATTGAACCGCAAGCCAATGGTGATTATTATCATGGTGGTGAAGGAGGCAGTGGTGCTTCAAGTGGTGAATTTGAAAGTCCAAATGGAACTGATTGCGCTGCAGAGATTACAGTACTGTTTGTCTACAGTAGCGAAATAGATACTGATTCCTATGACATGGAACAAATAGCAATTATAGATATAGCTAATCTCAACGAAGCTCTTGATGTATCAGAAATTCCTAATACTAATATAAAAGTAAAAATTGTTGGAATAGAATTATTAGAAGGTTACGAAGAGATTTTTTCAGATGCAGAAAAAATTCTTAACGACCTTCAAGAAAATGATGAACTAAATGATCTTAGAGATGAGTATGATGCAGACATAGTTTTATTATTTCAAACAAAAGACTTGTTCATAGTTAATCCTGATTTAACAATTAATAACAATGTAGCTGGTGCTGCAATAGCATTAGATAACCCTGAGATTTTTAAAACTATTGGAGTGTTGGATGTTAATGATATATTAAATACAGTTATTGCCCATGAAATTGGACACATCTTCGGATGTCGACATGTAAATGGAGGACATCAATATGCTAATGGTCATGAATGGCAAGAAACTATTCAAGGTTTTCCTTCAGGTCAAATGCGATCAACGCTAATGAATCCAATACCTTCACTAGGCTTAATGCGTTTTTCTAATCCTGATGTTGAATTTAATGGCTTTCCAACAGGAACAACTGGAGAAGTTGAAAACAATAATGCTCGAATGATAGAGAAAAATGCTTGTACCATAAGTGGTTTTGGAGGGCAAGTAGAAGGTGGGTATGAGGATCCGCCTTATTATTCATTTATCACTGGACCTGATTATGTATACGGATATGAAAATCAAAATTTCGTTTGGAGTTCATTGGCATATGGGTGTCCAGGTAATAATGAATGCTTTCATTGGGAGGTCAGTTGGAACGGTGGTCAATCCTTTGAAACTGCAATTGATTCAGATGGTGACGAATCTACATATACACTAACAGCAACTGACATTCCTAATAATGTCCCTACCATAATTCTTAAATTAACATCTACTTGTTTCGAGAATGGTTTGGAAGATGTCAATTTACATCATGTTTTTAATTGGAACGCACAAAATATCACTAACGATGAGTTTGTGGATTCTAGGTCTACAAATTCTCTTGGAAGTCACTTTACTATTGCACCAAATCCCATTAGTGATCGTGTTAATCTAGATTTTGATTTAAAGTTTGATTCCAAGGTACTTATTCGCCTTATATCATTGAATGGACAACGTGTAACTCTTTATAATCAAAGTCTTAATAAAGGAAGCCAGTCGCTGCAATTAGAAACAAATAATATCAATGCAGGGAATTATCTTCTCGAAATAATAACTGATAGAGAACATCACACCACTCCAATTATAATTATTAAATAAATGTAATGAAGCCATATTTAAGCATACTAATTTCTGTTCTCCTACTTCAAAGCTGCGACAAAGAAGTAGTGCCACCGCCATTGCTTCCATGTGAGCATGATGATTTTCACGTGTCTTTTAGGTTCAATGGTAGTTGTGAAACGCAAGTTTATACAGACTTTAGTAAAGGGGGCGGAGATTTGTATATAGTTTCAGGGAGGACTTATACGGAAGAAATCGCACAGTTTTTAAGTATAAGTCTCCTCAAAGAATCAAATCTAAATGATACACTCTGGATAGAGGCATTTGATGTTACCAAGTCATTTACTGATAGAGTTATAGTAACTTACTACTATTCAGAATCTAGTGGTCTATCAGGAAGTTTTCGTATTCCGTCAGGTCAGGGAACTAAAGAAGACTATCTCATCATAGACTATTACAATTCAGATACAACCATACTTGAAGGTAGATTTCAATGTAAGTTTAAGGAACGCTCAGTAGCTTCATGGGTAAATGCACCTGACAGTCTGGTATTGACTGATGGAAGTTTTAAGGTGATGATGGAGTAAATTTATTAACTTTATCGGGACAAGAGATGAAACACAATGAAGCCATATTTAACCATACTAATTTCTGTTCTCTTACTTCAAAGCTGCGGCAAAGAAGAAGTGCCACCCCCATTGCCTCCATGTGATCATGATGATTTTCATGTATCTTTTAGATTTAATGGTATGTGTGAATCGCAAGTATTTATCGACTATAGCAAGCTTGGGGATAATTTTTCTATTTATTCGGGGAGAAGTTATACGGAAGATTTAGCACAGTTTTTACACATAAAAGTTTTTAAGGAATCAAATTTAAAGGATACGCTTTGGATAGAAGCATTTGATGTTTCTTCTTCATTTACTGATAAAGTTAAAGTAACTTACCACTACTCAGGACCTAACGGTCTATCAGGAAGCTTTAGTATACCCCCTGGTCAAGGTACTAAAGAAGACTATCTCATCATAGACTATTACAACGCGGATACAACTATACTGGAAGGAAGGTTTCAATGTACGTTCAAAGAAGGTTCTGCAGCTTCTTGGGTAAATGCACCTGACAGTCTGGTATTGACCGATGGAAGTTTTAAGGTGATGATGGAGTAAATTATTAACTTTATCGGAATAAATCATTTATCACAATGAAGCTACTTTATCGATTAGTAATTGTTGGCTTCTTTATGAAAACTGAACTCTCATTTTATTAAATAATCAAATCGTTTGCATCCCTTAATTGCTACTAAAAGTTGAGAATTAAAGATTTAATTAGTTTTTGTACAATTTGTTTTACAAGCAATGATGAATGATGTATTCCACCGTTGTTTTAATTAATAAAACTTACTTTTGCAGCTTAATTCGGAAAGTAGAGATTTATGAAAACCAAAACACTCAATAAAAACAAGGTAAACGTCATCACGCTTGGATGTAGTAAGAACCTTGTAGATTCTGAAGATCTGATCACACAGATCAAAGGAAACGATATAGAAGTGACTCATGAAAGTGAAGAAGATGATGCTAATATAGTCATTGTGAATACTTGTGGTTTTATAGATCTAGCAAAAGAAGAATCGGTAAATACTATCCTTCAATATGCAGATGTGAAGAAAGCTGGCGGAATCGAAAAGCTGTATGTCACTGGATGTCTATCTCAACGATACAAAGATGACCTTGAAGTAGCAATCCCTGAAGTGGATGCTTATTTTGGTACGATGGAGATGCCTGGCTTATTGGCTAAATTAGAGGCAGATTATAAACATGAACTTATAGGAGAGAGGGTGCTTTCTGGACCAGCACACTATGCTTATCTTAAGATATCTGAAGGGTGCAATCGTACTTGTTCTTTCTGTGCGATACCACTTATGAGAGGGAAGCATGTATCGAAAACAATAGAAGCCTTAGTCCTAGAAGCTGAGAATCTTGCACGAATGGGTGTAAAGGAAATTATGCTAATTGCACAAGAGTTAACTTATTACGGGCTAGATATTTACAAAAAGAGAGAATTACCGAAATTACTTGATGCTCTTTGTGAGGTTGAGGGGATAGAGTGGATAAGACTACATTATGCATACCCATCGAAGTTTCCGTTAGGGATATTTGATGCTATGGCAAGACAGCCTAAAATATGCAACTATCTAGATATTCCATTGCAACATGCTGATGATGGAATGCTTGAACGAATGAGGCGTCAGATCACACAAGTGGAACAAAGAGAGTTAATCAAGATAGCTAAAGAGAAAGTACCTGGAATTCACATCAGGACAACATTCTTAGTTGGTCATCCTGGAGAAACAGAAGAAGAGTTTCAGAGCCTTTGTGATTTTGTGGCAGATATGAAATTTGATAGGGTGGGAGTCTTCCAATATTCTCATGAAGAAGATACCAGTGCACATGATATGGTGGACGATGTGGATGCAGAAACTAAAGTAGAAAGAGCAAATCGTATTATGGAAATACAAAATTCAATTTCCATGGATAACAACGAAGCGCTAGTTGGTCATACTCTGAAAGTGTTATTTGATCGTAAAGAGGGAGAATTCTTCATAGGTCGTACAGAGTTTGATAGTCCAGAAGTGGATAATGAGGTCTTGGTTTCTGCCAAGGATCAATATGTAAGAATTGGTGACTTTGCTAATGTATTAATTGAGTCTGCGGAGGATTATGATTTGTATGGTAAGGTGGTCTAAACAATTAGATGGTATTTTTTAAAGCTCAAAAAATCAGCAACGTAGTTTTGGTTTATATGGAGTATATTTATTTTGAAAATAATTCTGAGATAAATGAAATACACACGTTTGGTCACCATGATAATGATGCTATTTGCCACATCATTAATTATGGCACAAGGGCCTGTATTAGAGCCGGATCCTATTCCGATTACTTTAAGGGATTCCAATTATACCCTCACTTCATTAGATATTGGCAAGTCAACAATAAATTCTTTTGGTTTCAATTCGGGAATTATCTCAGACCCATTTCTCTTAATCCAAGGACAAGTTGCAGGGCTTCAAGTCTATAACAAAGGTGGTGATCCCAATGTACAGAGTATAGCAAGAGTTCGAGGAATATCTTCATTGGATTCTGATATACAGCCTCTTGTTGTGATTGATGGTGTTCCCAATGCTGCAATTGAGAATGTAGATCCCAATGATATAGCATCTATAGAAGTGCTTAAAAATGGATTTGCGAAAGCTCAATATGGCGCTCGTGGATCTAATGGGGTGATAATGATCACAACTAAGAAACATACTGTCGATTCTTTACTTTCGGTTCAGTATCATGGTACATTTGGAGTAAGTAATGCTACTAAAGATATCAATGTATTAACGACAAATGAATTCCTTTCGAAAGGTGGGTTGGACCTTGGGTCAGATTATAACTATTTGTCTGAGATTAAAAGAGTTGGTATATCTCAAGCTCATTGTGTATCTCTTAGCAATGGAATCAAAAATTATAACTATAGGATCTCTGGTAACTACAGAAATACGAAAGGAACATTAAAAGAATCTGGTTTTCATCAATTTAACGGATCTGGAAATTTATCTTTTAACTTATTTGAGGATCGCCTTAATATTGATTTAAATGGTCTGGTAACAAAAAAACAACAAGATCTAAGTTTTAGAGAGGCTTTTAGATATGCGGTTACGGCGAATCCTACAACTCCAATCTTTGCAAAAGATTCTCCTTTTCCATTCAATGGCGCTACGTACGGAGGTTATTTCGAATCTTTAGGCTTATTTGCTGCATATAATCCTGTGGCTATGTTGGCTCTTAATGAGCGAACTAACGAAGTTGTTTCTTATCTGTTTTCAGGTAATGCAAGATATCAAATATTCAGAGGCTTAGAATTAGGAATTCAGTATGCCGCTCAAAATAGAAATGTAGAATTCAAAGAGTTTGGTCAAGAAACTTCATATTACTTGGGAAGAAATTTTGCTGGTGTTCGATCAGGATTTGGGACTATTAATTCAGTTGATAATGAATTTGTATTTAGTGATTCTTATATTAAATATC
>CAJXUU010000101.1 GCA_913061325.1 uncultured Saprospirales bacterium
TACACTATCCTCTTCGTCGGCAGCGTCAGATGTGTATAAGAGACAGTCATTATATAGTTTTGACAATCTTGGTTTCCGATCTGTAAGTACAAAAGCTTCATCTAAATCTAGGAATCTTCTATCAATAAAATGATCGCTAATATTTTCAATCTTGTCATAATTTGGCTCCGTGTAGTTCGTTTCTGTAAAATCGAGATTAGCTTCACTCGCTAAAAATATCAAGTTCCTATTCGCTTCTTCTCCAGGAGTAGCTAACAAATCAACTTCAAATCCAGACGATTCAAAGGTTTTATAAACAGATCTTGCAGCTTTACCTTTTTCTCCTTTTGTGTATCCATAAAAATTTGACATTATCATACCTTGAGGCTTGAGAATTCTTTTAGTATCTTCAAACCCCTCTTTTGTAAGTAGGTGTTCTGGAACAGACTCGCTCAAAAAAGTATCGAATATTACGATATCATACTTTTTATCAACCGTTTTAATAAAATGTCTGGCATCATCAATATGAACATTTGTTCGTGGGTCAAGATTGAAAAATTCGACAGAAACTTCAAAAACACGCTTATCAATTTCCACGACGTCTACATTGTATCCTAGTCGATTAAGTTGTTTGACTATTGTTCCCCCTCCCAATCCCAAGAGTAATACTTCTGAACCTTTAGGGTAGATCGAAGCTGCAGTAGGAAAGTATTGTGACCAATTCCAAATACTATATGCAAAGTCGTTTTCATGACCAACATAGGTTTGCAAGGTATTATTAACTAACAGTGCCCTCCCTATCCTATGATCAGGAGTGATGTCATAAGAAGGATGATCTACTACTTTAATTTGACCTAGAATACCTTCTGAATGATATAGTTCTTTATATTCTTCGGTATAATTTTCACTTGAAAAAGAACTAGCGATAGTTCCTATAGACAAAAATACAATGAAGAGCAAGGCTTTTGATCTGTCTATACTAAGAAGTGAGATCAGTGGAAGAACAGCTAAAATTAACCCTGAAATTATCGCTGGCATCGTTAGTCCAAAATTAGGAATAACATAAAAGCCCATAAGAAACGTATATAGTATTCCTCCTAAGGTAGAGATGGCATATACATTCCCGGCACTACTTCCCGCAGAGTCGGCTGACTTGGTTAACAGATTGATGATTATTGGTGACACCATCCCCATAAATATTAAGGGAGGTACCATAAAACAAAGTAAAGATAAAATGGCTCCCACTTCTAAATTAAAATTGATGGTCATTTCCATTATTATTGCACTCGTGAATGGCATTAAAATTAGAAGAACTGACGCACTAAGCAATACAAAATATAACAGCTTTTCACTACCAATATATTTTAATGAAAGTCTTCCACCGATAAAATAACCTAGTGTAAGACCTCCTAGGGTTAATCCCAGAGCAGCTGCCCAAACATAAAGAGACGTTCCAAAATATGGGGCTAAAAGTTTAGCTCCGATAAGTTCACAAGCCATCACTGACCCCCCTTCAATAAATGAGAGTAACAGCAAGAATTTTTTCTTTTGAGTTGGATTCATTTTACACTTTCTTAAAAGTAATATACAAGTAAACTAGTATTTATTGCTAGTGCTACAAGAATAAAGTAACTGTAGTGAAAAGCAAAGTAGATTTTTTGAGAGATCAAGACGAAAAATACAAGCATAGCATTAGCTATGGCGAGGCTTTTCAACGATGATATTTCAAAAAAGATCAAGTTTTACACTGTATTTATTTTGTTCTTGATTCACTAGTGAATTGTTTGGAATAATAATTAATGAAATGAAGAAATGCAAACAGTAATAAGTATACACAGAAAAAGGCGTATCAACATTTCTGCTGATACACCTTCTAAAGAATTATTATTTAATTTTAGTGATGTGCAATAGGATCTGCATTTCCATCAGGATCTCCACTTACATTTCCATCAGAATTTATTCCTCCGATTAATAGAATACCACATACATGAGGACTTGCCATAGAAGTACCACTTAATGTAGCATATCCACCACCTTTGTAAGTAGAAAATACTCCTGAACCAGGAGCACAATAATCTACTGGTGGATTTCCCCAGTTACTAAAAGATGACCAAGTATCTGAAGAAGTCATCGATGAAACCGTATAAATGTTAGGGCCATTTGCTCTTGCAGGTGAAGAACTGTTAGCATCTGTAGATGAATTACCCGCAGCTAATGCAAAAGGACATGATGCTGAAGCTCCTATTACCGCATTATCTAAGGCTGTAGAAATACCTCCACCAAGACTCATATTTGCAGCATCTCCTGATGAAGCATTCGCAGCGACATAATCAACACCCGCTATAACACCAGAATTTGAACCGCTACCTCTTTTATCTAATACCCGTACTGCAACTACTTCTGCACCCGCCGCAACACCTATAACACCAATAGCATTATCAATTGCACCTACTGTACCTGCAACATGGGTTCCGTGACCATTTTGATCATCAGGACTAGTTGATGATGGACCTCCAGAAAGAAATGAAATAGAATTTGCAACATCTACATTGAGATCATTGTGATCGAGATCAATTCCTGAATCAATAATCCATGCTTTTCCTGCATTACTACCATCTATAGCTCCACCAACTCTTGTTACGCCATAAGGGGTAGTTTGGTCTGGATCACCACCACCTCCTCCACCTGGAGGACCTCCCATAGTTACATGGAACATTTGATCTTGCTCTATGTATGCTATTCTTTTGTCTTTGCTTAGCTCCTGAACTTCTTGATCAGTAAGTTTCATTGAAACTCCTTTTATAGTTTTTACATATGCATGAGGAATTTCCCTTGATGCCACATTTCGCTCTTCAAAGAGTCCATTAGCAAAAGCTTTCATTTCCTCTTTCTTAGCGGAATAATTACTTTTTGTAATGCTCGCTCTATCGTTGGCAACAGCATCTTCTTCGAAAACAATAATATATTGCCCTTCAATTACTTGTGCCTGATCATAGGAAATAAGCTTACTAGATTCTTCAATATTTTGTAATAATTCAGCCTCCTTATCAACAAATTCTTTTTGACAGGCAGTGAATATCACTGCGATTGTAGCTACCAAAAAAGTCAATCTTAACAACTGTTTTTTCATAATTAATAAATTATATAGTGAGTAAGGGCGACAAAGTAGTTATAAATTACAAATATCAACAAAATAATAGCGTATTATTTTGTTTTTGTATGTTTTGTTGAATTATATGTTTGTTGGACTACATGTTTGTTGGGATTAACCTTGTGATAATACGGTAATTAAGCCTTTAGAGAATGTAATTTCAGCTATCTATTCATCCAACCCTTAAATTCTGTAGTTTTCTGTCTACTTACGATAAATTCTTGATCACGGGGATTGGAGATAGTGAGTTTGACCCTATGATTAAAATATGGGTCGATTTTTAGTATCGAAGGCTTATATATGATTTGTCCTCTATTGATTTTGTAGAAGTTCTCTTGATCCAATGTTGAAAATAATTGATCTATGGTTTCTTCAATAATGAAGCGCTTGTCTTTCGTGATGCCAAAGGTGATGCTATCTTCAGAATAGAAATGTTGAAAATGAGATATGTCAACCTGAACAAACCCACTGCCTTCCTTAACTAGAATTCCGCTCCTAGGTTTAGGCTTTTGTATACTGCCTAAAAGTTGTTTTAGAATATCGGAATCTATGTTTGTTGATTTGTTAGCTTTAGTGAATTTATTCAATGCCGCATCTAAATCTTCTTTTTGAATCGGTTTTAGAAGATAATCTACACTGTTCACCTTAAAAGCTTGTATGGCATACTGATCAAATGCTGTTGTAAAAATAATAGGTGAGTCAATTTCTACTTTTTGGAAGATTTCAAAACTTAGACCATCGGCCAATTGGATATCCATGAACACAAGATCAGGTGCATCGTTTTTCTGGAACCACAATACTGTGTCTTCGACTGTATCTAAAATATCAAGCAGATGATATTTGAAATTGCATTTAGTAAGCATGTCCTGGAGCTGACTCGCAGCACGAGGTTCATCTTCAACTATGAGTATCTGCATGGCTAACATTTTTTGTAGCAATCAAAAGTGGAATAGATACTATGAATTTTTCTCCATCGTTTACAATAGAAGGCATCTTATCCGAGATCAAAGAATAACGTTTTTCTATATTTTTCAATCCCAACTTGGTAGATGGTAGTTGTGTAGATTTTGGTTGAATCCTATTTTCTACTATCAATTGATCATCTACTAATTTTACTAATATTTCTAATGGTTTTGCTCTTGAGATTACATTATGTTTGATTGCATTCTCCAGTAATAATTGTAAACTCATAGGGACCACTTTAAAATCGAGTGATTCCTCACTAATAGTCCAAACTAGATTCAAGTTATCACCAAACCTTTCGGATTGGATGTGGATATATGATTTTGCAAATTTCAATTCATCTCGTAAGGTTACCAAATTTGCATTACCTGTATCTAAGATGAATCTGTAAACATCCGATAACTTATCTACGAATTGTTTAGCATCATCTTTAGAATCTTGATCAATGATATCTCGGAGGGTATTTAGACTATTGAAGAGAAAATGTGGTTGCGCTTGATTTCTTAAGGCATCCAATTTTGCAGTGACGATGATTTGTTTCACTTGCTCTTCATCTCTTATTGACTGCTCAAGCCTTACATAGAAATAAACCGCTTCATATATAGCCATTATCATTGTACTAATGATCAAAATAGGCAACAAGATCCTTGCTTTTGACATAGGATGATAGTCGTCTCCAATCATAGAAGAAATAATAACATTCCCAAAGATATCCACTAACAACACCGTGCAAATTAATGCTAAAAACAACAGTGCAATTCGTTTAAAATTATTTTGAAATAATGGATATTTTTTTCGCAATGATATCATCACACTCCTCAATATAAACCAATTGCAAGCTGAGAAAAAAAGTGAAAAACTCCATTGAACAATCGCAATATGTAAAGGGTTATTTGCGAATGAATTACTAAAAAGGTAATCCGTAATAAATGAAAGCACGATTACACCAATAAGCACAAACCAAAAGTCATCAAAGCCCAAATACTTTATTCGTTTCTCTTTATTCATTAGAATCCGCTTTCAATTATATGTTTATTAATGCCATTCCTTGCTTTGCTTGGTAAAAAGTAAAACCTATCCATGCCGCATAAATTAATCCAAAGATAGTAACTGCAATGATTTGATTTCTATTTGTTGTCTTCCATTTCTTTGATACCCAAAAAGCGAACAATGGAATGATCTGCATACCATGAATTCCAAAAAAGTGCGCTATCCTGAGATCTCCTGCTATGGTGCTCCAATTGACCAAAGGCAAACCTGCACCTCCATCTGCTACTCCTACATTGTGAGACATTTGACTGATCATTTGCCCACCTATCCAACTAGCTACTAAAATAAGTATCCAACTTATCAATATTGCCCATTGAATAGATTTAGTAGTTTTCATTTTAAGCCTAATCGTTTCTATTATGAAAAATATCATAAAAAGAACATTGATAGCAATCAAAACTCCCATTGCTGCAAATAGAAGTCTATCGATAGGATTATAAATATTATAATGAGATTGAACTCCTCTGGCTCCTTGCACTACTATTATGACAACTTCAATCAATAAAGTCCATGCAACAGTGTTATTTACTATACTTTTTTTCCTTTTGGAAAACGGATACAATGTTGTAAAATAACCAACTGTGAAGACATAGATACCCGTTGAGGTTAAAAACTTCAATGGTTTCACCCATACATTTACACCTAAAAGGATTCTATCATCTAACATGAGACCAGGAATACAAGCTGCTGCAAAAATGAAGTGAGCAACAACGATCCAATACAGTGCAGGACTTTCTGTTTTTACAGTGTTAACAGTCTCATTTAGCAGTCCTTTTATTTTTGTATAAAATTCGAATAACTTGTCTGATTCACTTTTAATTGAAAATGATTTTAATGAAGTACCTTCTGATAACACTAATTCTGATTGTTTTGATTTGTTTGAGTAATTCATGAATTGATAGATTTTTTAATTGAAGTAATGATCACAAAAAGGAGAAACCCGATTGGCCCAAACATAAATGTGAAGAAGAGGCAAGGAGCCATTAATAATTGGTGGATTTTGGTCTCTCTATTTTGATTTACCATCCACATTCCGATCAAAAGATCAAAACATATATAGTGCATCCATCCCGCTAATATTGTATTGTCTTTGGTGAATAGTTCCTTAACAGAAGCGAAGCTACCAAAGTCCATAGCTCCATCAGCACTTATCGACAAAAAGATATATACTGCATATATGATGGCGATGACAATAGGTACAACTTTATAATCGATCAAAAATCGAGTGACCTTCCACTTTGGGAGTAAGATCATCAAAGCCCACATTGGCATTGCGCTAAAACCTCCGATTGGGAATACTTCTGCTGGAGTCATGGTAAATTTTTTTGATTAATAATGGATCAAATATCAATTAGAATTGACGGATTTAGAACTGATTCTGGCTGAACCATCGCAATTGGCAGTTGAATGGGTATGAGATAATAAGTGCTCCTAAGTGTAATGAAGTCTCACGAACCACACAATCGAAATTTCTCTATTTCAATAATATTACTTTAAAACTATAATTTCTAAACCTTCTACTTGCAACTGTGTTTCATTTAGTGTATATTTGCAACAACGTTTCATTTAGAAAGTATGATAAGTAGATTTTTCGGATTTAATTTTGATTTTGCAGGAGCCATAACAGCCTCTCTTTGCGCGGTGCATTGTACTGTATTTCCGATATTACTTTCTTTAGGTTTTACTTCTACCTCTACCCATAACCATACTTTTGATTTTACGATGATGTCTTTAGGAGTACTCATAGCTGGTTATTCATTGGTTAGAGATTATATGAAGACACATAAGAATCCTCAACCATTATTTTTAGCACTTGCTGGGTTCGTTATTCTATTTATAGGCATTGAGACTCATGGTGAGCTATTTCTACTTAATATAATAGGAGGCCTTATGATCGTAGGCAGTCACCTATTAAATTGGAGATTGTCCCATTCTAAGTCGCTGGTTAAATCATAAGATTTCTTCTTATCTCTAATTATTGATACACTTCATCTTATTTTTATTGACTTGATTGATATTTGGATTATCTTTCCTGCACACAATCATAATTGTCATGAGTATCAAATATAATTCTCCAGTTATACTAACGTTTGCTTTGATCTGTACAGCAGTATTTTTCTTAGATAAATTTTTAGCTGGCAACCTAATGGGATTTTTTGCTGTCGGCAACTCTGTTGATTTAACGAATCCACTATCTATATTTAGCCTTTTTTCTCATGTAATCGGACATGGAAGTATGGATCATCTTCTAGGCAATTTGACTTTCATTCTTCTACTTGGGCCTATCATGGAAGAGAAATATGGATCGAAATTCACTCTATTCATGATTCTCATCACTGCCCTGATAACTGGTCTACTTAATGTCACCTTCTTTGACACTGGACTTTTAGGAGCTTCAGGTATAGTTTTCATGCTGATATTATTAGTCTCATTTACCAATTCAGATGGGGGCCAAATACCATTAACCTTTATATTAGTAGCTTTATTATTTGTAGGAAAAGAAGTAATTCAGATTATGGGCAGTGATCAAATATCTCAATTTGCTCATATCATTGGCGGTGTATGTGGCAGTGTCTTTGGATTTTTGGGGAAAAAGCAAGCCAATAGTACTAGTCTAACTTAAGTTAACTTGAAGAGTTTTTTACTACAAAGTATTTGCACGAAACACTATACCCCACATTTGATTTGACCCATTATAAGAATGATATAATTACACAATAAGTCTGAACTCACCTTAACACAGTTGATCAAATCAATTGAGAATATTATATTAGTCTTTTTAAAATTAATCCACATATCACAATCATTAAAAATTACATTCAAAATGGACATTAACAATACAGTTGACGATCTTTATTCTTCTGAAGTCTCTTTATCCCACGAAATCAAATCTTATTTAAAGGAAACTGCTAAATGGGCAAAGTTTATTTCAATAGTTGGTTTTGTACTTGTAGGGTTTATGATTTTAGGTGCTTTAAGTATGTCTTTTATTATGGGCGCTGCGACATCTCAATTCGTTGATGCAGGATTTTCTTTTCCTCCAGCTCTTTTTTCCATTTTCTATTTAGTCTTGGCAGCTATTACAGCTGTTCCGATTTACTTTCTCTATAAATTTGCCATAAATATGCAAGAGGCACTTAGTAGAAATAATGAAGAAGCAATGACAATAGCGTTCAGAAATTTAAAATCTCATTATAAATTCTACGGCATAGCAATGATTATCATGCTTGGCTTTTATGCTTTGATGTTTGTAGGCTCGATACTTGGCGCTGGATTGATGATGTAACTCTATATCATTAGATAACTAGCCCATACAGCAATGATGATCGAAATTCCGATGCTGTAATATTTCCGTTTTATATGTAGAATATTCACTAATAGGTAACTGATTAACAAAGTGCCTAGCACTATAATGATTTGCCCTAACTCAACACCAATATTAAAAGACAACAGCGGCATTATGATACTCTCATCTCGACCTAATATTGCTTTAAAAAAATTAGAAAATCCTAATCCGTGAATGAACCCAAAACCTAATGCTAGACCATAGTTGGCCATTACATTTTCTTTCCTAATGTCATCTTGATCATTGAGATTTGATTGACCTTCATCTACAAATATCTGAGCTTTCCAGATATTATAAATACATGTGAGAATAATAGTAATAGGAATTAAAGTCTCAACAAGGGAAGCTGATATATTCACAATTTTCAAGGCAGATAGTGCTAAAGTAAGTGAATGACCAATCGTAAAAGCTGTAACTAAGATCAGAACTTTCTTCCAATCTTTGATCAAATATATAGCACATAAGGCCACAACAAAGAGGATATGATCGTATCCTTTTGGATCAAGAATATGATCAAATCCCAATTCTGTGTATGCTCCAATCATTTGCTATAAAGAGTTCGAGTACAATAATTTTATAAATAGAAAAAAGTTCTTTTTGAATTATTTTTTCAAATCGAATGCATTATCAATTATCTCATTTTGTTGTCTGTCATGAACTTTCTTGAATCCTGATGCAGTAGAAGCACTCGCCGGTCTTGATATTAGTTCAATTGGGTCTTTTCTCATGTATCTCATGATAAAGTCCCAATATCCCATGTTTGCAGGTTCTTCTTGTACCCATCTCACATCTGCTTTTTTATACTTAGACATCATCTCACGAACTTGACTTTCAGGAAATGGATGCAATTGTTCTACTCTGGCAATTGCTATATCTTCCCTCTTTCCTTCTTCCTGTCTTGCTAATAAATCGTAATACACTTTTCCAGTACAGATCAATAACCTTTTCACTTTCGTTGGATTTGCTATTGGATCATCATATGTCTCTACAAATCCATTTTTACCTGTCAGCTCTGAGATGTCAGACACACACTTTGGGTGACGAAGTAGCGACTTAGGTGACAATACTACCAATGGCTTCCTAAACGGTAATGCCAATTGTCTTCTTAATAAGTGGAAGTAATTTGCTGGACTTGATACATTTGCAATAATCATATTAAAATCAGAACAAGATTGCAAGAAACGTTCTACTCTAGAACTACTATGCTCTGGTCCTTGGCCTGCATATCCATGAGGAAGTAGCATAATCAAACCACTCATTCTCTGCCATTTACTTTCTGCAGCTGATATATATTGATCAACAATAGTTTGTGCTCCATTATAGAAATCACCAAACTGTGCCTCCCAGATTACAAGCGATTCGGGAGATGCTAATGAATAACCATACTCGAACCCTAAAACAGCAAATTCTGATAAAAGTGAGTTATAGATCATAAACTCCCCTTGATTTTCACCAAGTTTACTTAATCTATTGTATTGCTCATAAGTTTTTGCATCTCTTAGTACAGCATGTCTGTGAGAGAAAGTCCCTCTTTTTACATCCTGCCCGCTCATTCTTACATTCTTACCTTCTAATAAAATAGAACCATATGCAATCAATTCACCAAATGCCCAATCGATCTTCTTGGCATCGATTAATTTTCTTGATCCTTTCTGGAGCCTTGCCACTTTTGATAGTGGTGTAAATCCTTCAGGAAGATTAATCAATTTATCAACTACAGTATCTACAACTTTCTTGGTAATTGACGTTTTTACAGTTTTTAGATCTGTATACCTTGTATTCTTTTTAAGTTTCTGCCAAGATTTCTCAGGTTGTTGATAGCTATATGGAAGAGATTTTTCTTTTACAGAATCTAATCTACTTTGTAGGTCCGCCCAGAAAGTATCTTCCATAGCTTTCGCCATCTTTTCTTCTACATCTCCACGAGAGATCAACTTCTCTAAATATAATTCTCTTGGGTTTTTGTGATTGCTGATTGACTCATACATCTGTGGCTGAGTAAATTTGGGATCATCTCCTTCATTATGCCCATGCTTTCTGTAGCAAACCATATCAATGAATACATCATTATTGAATTTCTGACGATATTCTATAGCTAATTCCGCTGCCCAAACTACTGCTTCAGGATTGTCACCATTGACATGGAAAACAGGAGCCTGAACCAAGCTAGCTGCCGCTGTACAATATGTAGATGAACGTGCATCTTCAAAATCAGTTGTAAATCCTACTTGGTTATTGATCACATAATGAAGCGTACCGCCTGTGTAATAACCTTCAAGTTGACTCATTTGTACCGTTTCATATACTACTCCTTGACCCACTACCGCCGCATCTCCATGTATCAATACAGGTAGAATCTTGTCATAATCGCTGTCAAATAATATATCTGCTTTAGCCCTTGCAAATCCTTCTAAAACTGGATCTACCGACTCTAGATGAGACGGGTTAGGTGCTAATTTCAAGTAAACATTATTTCCTGCAGGAGTTTTTACTTGTGAACTGTAGCCTAAATGATATTTCACATCACCATCCCCATATTTCATATCTGGGACTGCAGCTCCTTCAAATTCATTGAAGATGTGTTCGTATGTCTTGCCCATAATATTAGCAAGAACATTTAGTCTTCCTCTGTGGGCCATTCCTAATAAAACTTCTTCTACTCTATCTGATGAGGCCGCAGAAATTATAGCATCCAATGCTGCTATTGTAGTCTCCCCTCCTTCTAATGAGAATCTTTTTTGCCCTACATATTTAGTATGCAAAAACTTCTCAAACATAACTGCACCATTAAGCTTTTCGAGGATTCTCTTCTTTTTTTCAAGGCTTAAGCCATAACTACCGTCAAGATTCATCGTCTCGACCTTTGACCTCAGCCAATTTCTTTTTTCTCTATTTTCTATATGAGCATACTCAATTCCAATATTCCCGGTATATAGAATGTATAACCTTTCCAATATTTGTCTTAGTGTCCCGTTTTCTAATCCAATCTCCTTTCCGGCTACAAATACAGTATCCATATCCACATCAGTAAGATCATAATCATCGAGATCGAGATGTGGTGCTCGGTCTTTTCTTTTACGTATCGGATTGGTATTCGCTAATAAGTGTCCTCTAGTTCTGAATCCGTGAATCAAAGAAAGCACTCCAAATTCTTTGGTAACATTGTTACCACCAAGATAACTATCTGTACTCGCTTCACCTTCTGTACCTACGCCTGCAAACTCGAATCCTTCAAAAAATGTTCTCCATCCACTATCAACTCCATCTGGAGATTGCTGGAATTCCTTATACATCTGTTCTATAAATGAAGGATGTGCATTATATACGTATGAATAATCTTTCATGGAAATAATTGTTGTAACCTATTTATATCAAATACTGTGCTCAAATATTATCAGTTCTGACCTCTATAATATCCTAAAGTCACCTTAAGAATACTTGGATTTATTTAACCCCTAATAAAAGCCACACAAATATTAAATTAATTGTCTTCTTACAATAGTTTATTGTAATTATTGTTGGTCAAAAAGTGTAAATTTTGACCACTTTTACATTAATAAGTCCATTTAGCCAATATATATTCAGAATAGGGATCTCGATAGCGTCTAATCTATATACTTTTAGGTGAAATATTATATTGATAAAGATGCAGAATACTGGTCTTCATCCAATATCCAAGTTATAATTAAAGATACATAACTTACCGATTCCAGCTGCTTGATATATTATAATTAAATTAATATGTTTAAGAGTTAATATTTTATGCAAATCCTCTATCACAATTCATAAAAATATATTACTTTTGCACTCCAATATTAAAATATACATTATGGCACATCATAAGTCAGCATTAAAGAGAATCAGACAAGACGCTAGAATCCGTCTTAGAAATAGATATTATAAGAAGTCTGCAAGAACAGCAATTGCAAAATTAAGAGCAATGACTGATTCAAAAGATGCAGCTACTTTCTTACCGAAAGTTATTTCTATGATCGATAAAATCGCTAAAAGAAATACATGGCATAACAATAAGGCTTCTAACTTGAAGTCTAAGTTGATGAAGCATGTTGCTTCTTTAGCATAAGATATAAAAGGAAATTCAATTCCAATGAGGTGTGTTGCTTAACTGTAGCACACCTCTTTTTTGCGTGTGGTGGGTTGAAATGAAATAGTATACCTAATTGAATTCCTATTGAATAGACCGTTTTCTATTCCTTCTTTTAATGTATCGTAAAGCTCTTGCTCCCTGTTTAAAGAGCTACCTATCCGCTTTCTAACTCTCCCCTTCCCTTTTTACCTGCCTAATTATCAATCTCAATCCTTTATCAGAATTAAAATAACTCCAACTCCAATTTATGAAAACGATGAGCCTATTTCTAAAGTCAACAAGCAACATTAGATGCAAGAACATCCAAATTACCCAAGCAAAAATGCCAGAAAACTTATAAAAAGATAAATCAACAACTGCCTTGTTCTTACCTATGGTTGCCATTGTCCCCCTATCTTTATATTTGAAAGGTTGCACTTCTTTGCCCTTTGCCAGCAGATTAAAGTTCTTTCCTAAGTGATGGCCTTGCTGACCAGCTACAGAAGCAAGCATGGGATGACCATTCTCATTTTCTTCTGATTCTATGCACGCAACATCTCCTATTGAAAAAACATTATCACCATATCCTATCACTTTATTAAACTCATCCGTTTTGATACGATTGTGCTTGTTAAGAGTATCCTCTAAATTTTCTATAGGATCACCTTTTACACCGGCAGACCACACTAAGGTCTTTGTCTCAAAGTTTTTATTGTTCGTAGTAACAAGGTCTCCATCATAATCCTTTACAATAGTATCTAACCACACGTTTATCCCAAGTTCCTTCAAGAATTTGTAAGATTTTGTTGATGCATTTTCACTCATATTATTGAGTATGCGATTTGATGCTTCCACAATATGAATTTGCATCTGATTTAAATCTAAATCCGGATAATCCTTTTGTAATATATTCTTCTTTAATTCTGCCAATGCGCCAGCCAACTCTACGCCTGTAGCTCCGCCTCCAACAATTACAAAATTCATATACTTTAGCCTGTCTTCAATTCTAGAAAGTGTCAGGGCTTTTTCAAAATTTTGAATAACTACACTTCTTAGGTCTAATGATTCCCGAAGACTTTTCATTGTAAAGCCGTACTTCTCAATGTTTTCTAAACCGAAGAAATTAGTCGTAGCTCCAGTTGCGACAACTAAATAGTCATAATCTACATCTCCAATACTAGTTGATATTCGTTTAGTCTCAGTGTCTAGATTTTGAACTTCCGCCATTCTAAAGTGAAAATGCTTTTTTCCTTTAAAAACTTTCCGAATCGGGTAAACAATAGAATCTGGTTCTAGTCCAGAACTAGCTACCTGGTACATCAATGGCTGAAATGTGTGATAGTTATTTTTATCAATAAGAACAATTTGGTAGTGCTTAGTATTGATTTTCTTAACCAACTTCAGACCTGCGAAACCACAACCTACGATTACGATTCTAGGCAAATCAATATTGGGAATATTCAAATTGCTGGTATTCATGGAACCTTTCAAGTCGCTAATGTCGATTTCAAGTGCAGCGCTAATTAAGCGCAATGTTTTTCCTCTTGGTACACTTTCACTGTGCTCAATCCGCTGAATAGTCCTGATATTAATTTGGGCTTGTTCCGCCAAATCTTCTTGAGATAGTCCTTTGGCAATTCGTGCGTCGCTTATTCTTTTTGCAATTGAATTCATATTTCCATTTTAATTTTTGAAGCTCTTGCCTAGGGAAAAGTAACGATATTTCATTAAACATTGCCTTTAATATGACTGACTTATTTACGTCAATTCGTTTGTCAAGAAATGTCAGATAATACAATGGAACTATTTAATCACATAAATTACTGATAACCATAAACTAAGGCGTCGTATCAAATTCGAACATCATATTATATTAAGATTCTTTTTGCAATGAGTTTTCGGAGATCATTAGAATTTCCAAGGTTATTTTGTCAGTCACATCATTGAATTTTGTTACTCCCAAAACTCCATTCCTACCATCTTTAAAACCTAGCAGTGTATAGCTGCATCTATTAGGTTTTAGTGTAATTTATACTATCTAGAATTTGTTACAGGTATAAAGCGAGTACCTATTATCAAAATAAGGCAATCAAGTATACTCTTTTAGAATTCAAAAGACGTTATTTGTATTGCTATTAACCTGTATGAATTATAAATTAGTGTGTTCATTTTTTGTACACTATTTTAGATTGAATATGTATAGCTATAATTTTATTTAGACCTAACCAAAATAAAACAATTTGAATTTATTTTCTCTTACTATTGCATTGCTCCTAATTACAAGTTTTGTTGCAGCACAAACAACTTCAATTCCAGATAATGCCTTCGAGAACTATTTAGAAACACATAATTCTTTAGGCGCTAGTGTTCGTCTAGGTGACCCAACAAGTATGGGTAACGGTATAGCAAACGATGGTTTAGTTTCAACCTCAAAAATCGCTTCGGCTAGAACGTTAAACTTATCAAACTTAAACATATTAAATACATCAGGGTTAAGGAATTTCATAATGCTTGAAAACCTAGAGATTAGTTATACGCCTTTTATTAGCATAGATGTATCTAATAATATCAACCTTAAAAATCTATTTGCCAACAATACAAGGCTCTCTTCTCTTTACTTAGGTAGAAATACTGCACTTGCTGATCTGCAAATAACCAATAATAAGGATTTAGCTAAGTTAATAGTTAGTAACACAGCCTTAAAAAAGCTAGATCTTCATTCGAATCCGGCATTAGCTACGCTGATATTAAATAATAACCTCCTATTGTATACTTTGAATGTTAATAATAACTCCTTGCTTTCAGTACTAGATATAAGCACAAATACTGCAATTTTTGATCTGTGGATAACTGATAATAGAAATCTTACAAGTATCAACCTTAGCGGAAATGCGGTACTTACTAGGTTGGGTGTAAGCGGTAATCCTTCACTTAAATCCTTAGATCTTAGTACTAATATACAGTTAACTGATCTTAATCTGCATACGAATGCTGGGCTTACCAACTTAGATGTGAGTAACACCATTATTACCAATCTTAAATTAGATAAAAGTACTGCAATTACAGATTTAGCAATTAGTAATACCGTTTTCACTAAGTTAGATCTATATGCGAATACAGCTTTAACAAGTCTAAGAGCTAACAATACGGCACTCACAAGACTTGAGCTTCGTTCGAATACAGCATTGGCAGCTATAGCATTAACGAATAATACAGCATTGTCTTCTTTGGATGTAGAAAACACCTTGCTTTCAGTGCTAGATGTAAGTACAAATACTGGAATTACTGATCTGCTGATAACAAATAATAAAAATCTTGCCAATATAGACGTTAGTGGAAATGCGACACTTGCCAATTTAAATATAAACGCTAATCCTGTGCTTAAAGCCTTAAATCTTAGCAATAATAAAATGTTAACTGACCTTAATCTAAACACTAATGTAGGTCTTACCTATTTAGATGTGAGTAACACCATTATTAGGAATCTTACTATAGGTACAAATACTGCAATTAAAGATTTAACAATTAGTAATACCATTTTTACTAAATTAAAATTAGACTCGAATACTGCTTTAGCTGCGCTAACAGCTAACAATACTGCACTCACAGAGCTTGAGCTTAGTTCGAATACAGCATTGGCTACTATGGTATTAACTAATAATGCAGCATTGTCTTCTTTGAGTGTTAATAACACCTCGCTTTCAATACTAGGTGTAAGCACAAACACTGCAATTACTGATCTGTTTATAAATAAGAATAGAAACCTTGCTAGTATAGATATTAGAGGAAATGTGACACTTATCAATTTAGGCATAAACTCTAATCCTACACTTAAAACCTTAGATCTTAGTAATAATATACTGCTTAACTCTAGTCTTAAATTAGAAAATAATGCTGGGCTTACCAATTTAGATGTGAGCAATACTAGTATTACGGATCTTAATATAGCCACAAATACTGCAATTACAGATTTAACAATTAGTAACACCGCTTTTACTAAGTTAGATTTGATTGAGAATAAAGCTTTAGTGAAGCTAACAGCTAACAATACTGCCTTAACAAACCTTGAGCTTTATTCGAATCCAGCATTGGCTACTATGGTATTAACTAATAATGCAGCGTTGTCTTCTTTGAGTGTTAATAACACCTCGCTTTCAACGCTAGATGTTAGTGGAAATGTGGCACTTGACAATTTAACTGTAGGTGGTAATCCTTTACTTACAACCTTAGATCTTAGTAATAATATACTGCTATCTAATCTTGATCTAGATGATAATGCTGGTCTTACAACATTAGATGTGAGTAACACCAGTATCCCTGGACTTAATATAGATAACAATAGGGCACTTACAGATTTAACAATAAGTAATACCACTTTTACTAAGTTAGATTTAAGGAATTATACCGCTTTAGTAAATCTAACAGCTAACAATACGGCACTTACAGCTCTTGAGCTTAATTCGAATCCGGCATTGGCTACTATAGTATTAACCAATAATGCAGCGTTGTCTTCTTTGTTTGTTGATAACACCTTGCTTTCAGCGCTAGATGTAAGCACAAATGTGGCACTTACCAATTTAGGTATAAGCGATAATCATTTACTTGCAGCCTTAGGTCTTAGTAATAATACACTACTAACGGATCTTAATCTAGAAAATAATGCAGGGCTCACCAATTTAGATGTGAGTAACACCAGTATCCCTAGACTTGATATAGATAACAATAGGGCACTTACAGATTTAACAATAAGTAATACCACTTTTAC
>CAJXUU010000102.1 GCA_913061325.1 uncultured Saprospirales bacterium
GCGTTTACTGCGTAAGCCACTCTTACTTACGAGCGTTTACTGCGTAAGCCACTCTCTTCTTACGAGCGTTTACTGCGTAAGCCACTCTTACTTACGAGCGTTTACTGCGTAAGCCACTCTTAAACCATTCTTATTCATATCGAAGTGATTCGATTGGATCAAGTCTTGATGCTTTTAAAGCAGGATATATACCAGAGATCATACCTACGACTACACAAACAATAATACCCAAAATCATCCATCTCCAAGGCACAACGAATATGCCTTCGGTGGCAGCAGATACTCCATAACCAATTAGGATTCCAAATACGACTCCTACCAGTCCTCCAAGGATACAGATTACTATAGCTTCTGTGATAAACTGTATTAATACATTTGACCGTGTAGCGCCTAAAGCTTTTCTTACACCAATTTCAGCTGTACGCTCTGTAACCGATACTAACATAATATTCATAAGGCCAATAGCAGCTCCTAATAATGTAAGTGAAGCTATTACTATAGTTGCTAATCTTAAAGTCGAGGTCATTTCTTTAAGCCGCTCCAAAATAGAATCACTTTTTCTTATTTCGAAGTCATTCTTTTGAGCAGCTTTAAGCATTCTTACATTTCGCATTACTCCTATGGCATTGGATACAGCGTCATCTATATCTGCGGAGTTATTTACCGCAACGGTCAAATTGTAACTTTTAGTTGAAGTTCCGTAAATCTTTTTGGCATTCATCAGAGGAATATAGACACGTCTATCATCTCCGCTACCTGAGCTGTTTCCTTTTTGCTTTAGTGTTCCTATGACTCGATACTTTGATCCATTCACGGATATACTTTTCCCTATCGCTTTTTCATGCTTTTTATTAAATAGTAATTTTATGATATCACTACCTAAAATTGCACGATTACCACCCGAATACACCTCTGTTCTAGTAAAGTTCCTTCCTTCTTGTATATCGAATGCAGATGTACTAAAATATGATTCATCTATCCCTCTGATGGAAACAGTCGGGTTCGACTCCTCTTCGCCGAATTTAACTGTAGCACTTCCCGAACAATACGTATCTATGGATATGTCAACTCCGCTATACTGGAATGCATCTTTAAATTCTTTTGCGTTATCAAAAACGATAGGTTTACCTCGTTTTCTTTGTCGGCCGCCGTTATTCGTTTTTATAGTTTCACTAGAAGGTCGAAAACTGAATGAATTGGCACCAAGTCTATTGAAATTGTCACTCATAGAAAACAGTAAACTATCTATTGCTGTGAGCATACCTACTAGGCAGGCTATACCAACAGCTATAATCAAAAGAGTAAGAAGTGACCTTAGGAAGTTATCCTTAATGGAGTCGAGCGCTATTTTTACATTTTCTATTGAATTCACAAATCTAAAGTAGTTATTCTTCTATTACAAATATGAATTATTAGAGTGGAGGCTGTTATTTGTCGATGAAGGTCAAAAATTCTTGAATGTACGTTTCCATCTTTTATGAGACCAAAGCCAATATTGTGGAGCTTTTTGTATTTGTGATTCTAAAATATTACTATAGGAATCTATAAGATTTTCACCGTTTTCGCCAATATCTAGATCTGTATTAATATTGATGTTATATTCGAATAATTCGTTTCCAACTTCCACCTCCATATATGATACATTAAATCCATATTTCTGAACTAGTTTCATAGGACCATTAAAGAAAGCCGTTTTAACTCCCAAAAACTGCGACCAAACTAGACTATTTTTTGAGTTGGGGTTTTGATCAGCAATTAAGATATAAACCGCTGATTTTCCTTTGTTTTTATTTTCCAGTATTGTCCTTCCAATTTTATTCATTGGAATTAAATGTAGTCCTAGCTTTGACCTTTTATCTAACATAAATTGGTCTACCGATTTATTTTTCAATGGCTTATAAACACCATAACAAGTTAGATCTGTATGTTTAGGTAGAAACGTACATGCCAATTCCCAATTCCCATAGTGCGAGGCGAGAAGAATCACTCCATTACTTTCTGTACATTGAGATTCAAGCTTAGAAATGTTTGAAAATTGAAGTCTTTCTTGTTTTTTATCTGACACAGAACTTATTGATTCAATTATAATTCGTGCAACGAAGTGAATATTTGATTTATAGAAATTGTCAAACCCTAAAGCATAATACTTATTTACTGTTGTGTTAATAAAGTTTTTATTGATAACTTGCTTGCGATATCCTACAAAAACCAATATATATTTTGTGACCAAAAATGATACTTTAATTGGTACAGTTTGGAACACTTTTAAAAAAATATTGAGTATTAAACGAGTAAACTTTTTCAATGAGAATATTCAGGTTTTAGATAAAATTAAAAGAGTTAGAAATAATTGACAATTAATATCTTTACCCTTACTCAATTGCAATATTAAATAAAGTATGAGTAATACCATAAAACGAAGAAGCCTACTTAAATTATTTCCTGCTTATCTAGTAGCACCAGCAATAATAGTATCTACTGCAAAAGTTGCTGGCTGTGCTCCGACTTCTACTTCAAATGCGGGCAAAACCATAATCCTAAGTACCTGGAATAATCAGACTGCAAATAACCTTGCTGCTGCTTCTGCAAAAAATGGAAATAACACTATTGACTCTATAGTAGAAGGTATATCTCATGTAGAGTCGGACATAGAAGATATGTCTGTCGGTAAAGGCGGTAGACCAGATAGGGAGGGAGATGTCACGTTGGACTCATGTATTATGGATCACGAAGGAAATGCTGGAGGAGTATGTTTTATGAAAGATATAGAACATCCGATCCAAGTAGCTCGCGATGTTATGTACCATACACCTCATGTATTACTTGCAGGAGAAGGAGCAACAAAATTTGCACTAGAAAGAGGACACACTAAAACTAACCTACTCACTGAAGCAGCAGCTAAAGAACTCGAAAAATGGAGAGTAGAAAGTAAATATCAACCTATACCAAATATTGAACAACATGACACCATTGGTATGATTGGAATTCATGAAGGTAAGTTAGGAGGAGGATGCAGTACCAGCGGATTAGCATATAAAATGCAAGGAAGAGTTGGTGATTCTCCTATTATAGGAGCTGGATTATATGTGGATGGTGAAGCAGGTGCCTGCACTGCAACTGGGATGGGTGAGATTATGATGAAAAATCTATCTTCATTCTTGGTTGTAGAATTTTTGAGATCTGGTGATTCCCCTACTCAAGCTTGTAAAAAGGCAGTAAAAAGAGTTGTTGACAAAATCAAAGGCTCAAAAAAAGATCAGCAAATGGGCCTTATTGCTCTAGATCGAGATGGAAATGTAGGAGGATTCAGTGTTCTTCCCGGATTTGTTTATGCTGTAACTATTAATGGTAAAACTGAAGTTGTAAAAGCTGATTCATACTTTGATAAAATAGAAGAGTAAAATAACCTAGATACAATACACAATTCAAAGATTTCACATTAATCCTTTGATATACGTTCTCTAAAAGAGACTATTACACGCATTATTCATTGTGACTGTCTTTAGAGCCTACAGTACAAAAAATCAACTATCGCCTAAAATTAAAAAGACCCAATGACTAACAAAAGTCACTGGGTCCTTATATAATATTTATAAATCTTAATCTTAGATTTTAATGAATTGTGTTGAAACAACTGCATCTTCAGCTCTAAGTGTAAGGATATAATTTCCTACGCTTAAATCACTTACATTTAAGTTAAAGTCTTGCTTTTGAGCTGACTTGTTAACGAATTGATTAGCTAATACTTTACCAGTCATATCAGACACTGTCATGTTTACAGCACCATTCCATGCATTATCAACAGTAATTGTAGCTACTGTAGCTGCAGGATTAGGAGTCATAGTCAATTGACCATTATTCTCTAATACTTCTTCTGTAGAGGTTGTTACTTTTTCAAATGCTCCAGTATCAGGTGCACCATCTCTTTCGTTACCATTGATATCTTCAGCAACACCAGAGTCTACACCATTATCACAAGCAATAGAAGCATCAGCTAAGTAGTAATCAAAATCATCGATGTCTACGAATAGTTCATCTGAATCCGCTCCGTTTACATCATTAGTGTTCGTGAATGCATCAACTGTAGTTTCATCTGAAGAGATATTACCTCCATTTGATTGAAACTTAGGTGTACTTGTTTCAGTTTCAACTTCATAATTATTACCATCTGGGTTTGCTAAGATTGTATTTGTCAATTTGATATTCAACTTAGAATCATTTTCTCCAGTAAATGCAGCTATACCCGCTCCAATAACACCAAAGTTAGATACGATTGTAGAATGAATGATATTTACTGCTACTGTACTAGTATCAGTTGCATTCAATGACATTGCACCACCTGCACCTTCTCCTAGATTGATATTCGAAGAAAATTCACAGTTAATGATATCTGTATCAAAATCAATTAAACTTAAAGCAGCTCCTTGAGTATTTGCAAAATTTTCTCTAAAGATACATTGGTCAAGTGTTATCATAGCTTCGCCAAACTCTCCATCATTGATTTCATTTCCGCCGATAGCTCCACCGAAGTCTCCAGTGTTTCCATTAAACCAACTTTTTGTTACTGTCAAAGGTACAGGTCCACCCATTCCAATTACTCCAGCTCCTCCATTAGATGTATTACCTACGAAGTTACATTCAAATATAGTTAGAGCTGTAGTATCGTTCTGATTATAGATAGCTCCTCCAGAACCTGCATCAGAAACATTGTCTTCAAAAAAGCAATTGTTCATTGTAACAATTGGTCCAAATGCATTAATAACAGCACCTCCACTCGTATTTGCATTGTTTGAATCATAAGTATGACCATTCAATGTTGCTTGAGAAGAGTCACCAAAAAATGCTTGAGCTCCACCAAAATCTGATGTATTATTTCTAAAAGTATTATTATTACCTACAGTCACTTGGTTTTCACCACCATCAAGGTGTCCTGCACCTATTGACGATGACTCATTATTAGTAAATAGGCAGTTATTCATAGTGTGACTTGAATTAAAAGTCTGAATACCCGCAGCTTGATTACTTATACTTTGATTACTATCAAAAATCAAATTGTCAAAAGTAATGTGACTAACTCCAACTGGTGTTTCTCTTCCATCATTGTAAATACCTGCAGCATTTCCTGCAACATTTCCTGTAAATGTTGTATTTTGAAGTGTACCATAACTACTCCAAATAAACATACCTGCGCCAAATCCACCTGAATTCACATTATTAGTGAAAGTACAGTTATCAACCATAAGACCAGTAATTCTTAATGGATATAAAGCACCTCTTCCTACCGCATTGTCTCTGAAGTCACAGTTTGTTACTGTAAATCCATCAATTGAATTAGCCATTGCTCCTCCTGATTGAGAATCTGCAAAGTTTTTCTCGAAAGTACAATTGTTCAATGAAGTACCACCTGCATCAGCAAGCACATAAAGACCTGCACCACTTGGTGCATAATTATTATTGAAGTTACAGTTATTTACTTCAACTGTGCTTGAAGACCAAACTCCGCCTCCTGCCCAAAAGTAAGAATCATCAGGAGCTGTGTCAGTACCTGTAACTCCTCCAGATATTGTAAGACCATCTAATATAACTTTATCAGAAGCGCCTACATCGATAGATATAACGTGAAATACATTATCTTCTCTATTTGAAGTAAATACATTATCCATGTCATCACCTGCAATATCACCAGATAATACAGTGTTGTTACCAGGAACTCTATCTTCTAACGAAGCTTCCGTACCAGCAAATCCTCCATAGATATTCATAGGAGTCGTAATAAGGTAAGTTGCATTAGCATCAGCTCCAGCAGGACTATATGTTCCAGCAGCAACCCATACATCACCACTTGCAGAAGCGACAGCATCTGACAAATCAGTGTAAGCATCAGCCCACGAAGAACCATCATTTGCTCCAGTAGCCGCTCCATTTACATAGGTCTGAGCTTGAGAAGCTGTAAAAAGACCCATCATTAGAAAGGCCATTAAAAAATTTTGTGTAAATCTTGTTTTCATTAATATTGATTTTACAAGTTAATAAATCTGAATTTTAATCTAAAATAGTTTAGGAATGAATCAATAATAAAGTTACATGCTTACGCTTGATATTTTTTTCTTCTTCTGCGTTAAAAAACCTCGCCGATGCGATGCATAACCTACGTTTTTTGCCTAGAAGAATGTATAAATATCAGCACATAAAAACGTGCTTTATTAATGCATCATTCCTTAGTGATTATTCTATTAAGAAGTGAAAGTAAAAAAAATTAAGTATTAGCCATTCTAAAACTGTATTTTCTTTCACTCTCAAAGTAATATGCAATCTAAAAATTTCCTAATCCATATCCAAAAAATACTGCCTTTTGAATGTCTACCTGTCGTAATGGAGAAGTAAAAATTATATTTTATTGATGAAGATTGAATTTGAGTATCTAGAATTTATAACAATTCATCCGAGAGAATACTCTTATCAACCTATAATCTATACATTTCGTAGAAAACCACGGAAACTTACAAACCTTTTAAAGTTTCCTGAGTTGTTATATTGTATATTTGCATTCATAAATAGAATCTAGATGATAAATATCATCTAATTCTAAAAAGAACAAATGAAGACGAAACAAAAAATATTAGATCAAACTTTTGACTTGATCATGAAATATGGCATCAAAAGCGTCAGTATGGATGATATATCCAGAGGGATAGGTATTTCCAAAAAGACCATATACCAATATTTCGAAAATAAAAAAGGCCTTATCCAGGAAGTGATTGAAAATTTTATCATAAAAGACGAAGCTGATATAACCTCAATAATAACTGAAGCAAAAGACGCAATAGATGAAATGTTGCAGGTAGCAAAACATGTACTTGTATTTCTAAGAAGCATGAGTCCATCCATGATGTTTGACACACAAAAATACTACCCTCAGATCTGGGAAAGAGTCGAAAATCAGCACTTTGGTTTTATTTTAAATACCGTTGTCGAAAATATAAAAAGAGGACAGCAAGAAGGTTATTACTGTGAAGATGTCGATGCTGATATAATATCAAAAATGTATGTCCGCCAAATCCTAACATTATCAGATGAAAGCATTTTTCCTTTATCCAAATATGACCGAAGTGATTTGTACAAGTCACTTGTCACTTATCACGTAAGAGGATTACTTAATGACAAGGGTCGTATTAAAGCCCAAAACTTACAACTCGAATAGCGGATAGTTAAAACTGACATAGTCCTAATATAAAATACACAAATAAAATATTTAAAAATAAAACTGTTATAAAATGAGAATCACACTTACGATTTTCTCCATTCTTTCTCTAATAAGCTTTATCCATGGACAACAGAGTTTTTCTCTTGATGAAGCTATCGTCTATGGTCTCGAAAATCAAAATTCGATGAAAATGAATGACATAGAGATTGCTAATTCTGAATCAGAAATAAAGGAGTTAAAAGCAACGGGATTGCCGCAGGTAAATGGAGCTATTGATTATAGTTACTATTTCTATGTACCAAAACAACCAGTTCAAGATTTCATCAGCCCGTCTGTCTATCAGATATTAGAGGCTGAAGGATTACCAACGACTACCCAAGGTCCACCCGCAACATTCGAATTGGGATTTGTGCAGCCACAGCAATTTAATTTAGGAATAAGTGCAAACATGAAAGTATTTGATGGATCATACCTCAATGCAATCAAAGGAGCGAAATTGTATCGGGAGTTGATAATAAAACAAAAAAATGCTACTATAGATAAAATTAAAGCTAACATAACCAAAGCATATACTTCTATACTTATTGCCGGTGAAAACAAAAAAACATTGGCAGATAACATCAAAACACTAGAGAAATCCCTTGTAGAAGTAAAAGCTATGTATGAAGCAGGATTTATGGAAAGCTTGGATGTAGATAGACTACAACTTTCATATGACAATCTCAATATACAGCTCGAAAACATAGATGGATTGATTGATCTTTCAAAAAATTTATTGAAATTTCAAATGGGATATCCACTTGAAGATGAAATCTCTCTGAAAGAGGATATAGATGAGTTGATCGTAAAATTCGATGCCGAAAAAGAATATGAAAATATCCAAATAGATCCAAACCTTCGAGCAGAATATCAACTACTGAATACAACCCAAGATTTGAATGATGTTAATCTTAAAAGGTACAAAGCTGGATATTTGCCGTACGTAGGAGCATTTGCAAGTTTCCAAGAATCACTTCAAAGATCAAACCTCTTCGATGGGGCTGAGTCAGGGTTTTTACCAACTGGGGTTGTTGGATTGAAGATCAATGTTCCAATCTATGATGGAGGTGAGAAGAGTGCGAAAATCCAAAAAGTAAAACTGGATATAGAAAAAGTAGATCTTCAAAAAACAGAATTTACAAGGGGAATGACTTTGCAAGCTAGAAATGCACAAATATCCATGTCAAATGCAAAGAGAAATCTAACCAACAGGCAAAAAGCACTTGTTATAACTGAAAGCATCTACGAAAGGACTAAGATCAAATTCAAAGAAGGAGTAGGGTCTAGTGTAGAAGTAACTCAGGCAGAAAACACACTTTATCAAGCTCAAGCAGAAGTCATATCGTCTATGTACGATTTATTGACTGCTAAAGTGGATCTAGACATAACGCTTGGTAAATTATAACCACATCAATTATTTCCATAATGAAAATTGTTAAAAATAAACTTACTAATTCTCGGAATCTTGGATTACAAGATCTTAAATACATAAGAATGAAAAATATAATTTCAATATTTCTACTCATAATCTTGGTTATTAGTTGTGGAGAAAAACCTATAGCCTTAACCAATGTAACTGAAGTAAAAAAAGAGCTAAAAAAGAAAAAAGACGCTAAAAAGGTATTAGAGACTGAAATAGAAGAATTGACTGTAAAAATTCTAGAGCTAGAACCTAGAAAAGAAAAAGCTCCTATGCTTATTACAACTCATACACTAGAAGCTTCACATTTCAAGAGAATGGTAGAAGTGCAGGCATCAGTTAAAAGTGAGGATCAAGTGTACGTGAGTAGCGAAACTGGAGGTCGATTATTAAGTGTAAAAGTAAAGGAAGGTCAATATGTAAAAAGAGGTCAATTAGTAGCAAGAGTAGACTTACAATCTCTCCAAGATCAAAAATCAGAGTTGGAAACATCTATGTCATTGGCTAAAGATGTATACGACAGACAAAAAAGGCTTTGGGACCAAAATATAGGATCAGAAATTCAGTACTTGCAGGCTAAGAACAACTTTGAACGGCTGCAAAAAACAATGACTACGTTTAATACTCAATTGGGCAAAGCAAATATCTATGCTCCAATCTCTGGAGTAGTAGACATGGAGTTTCTCAAAGCTGGAGAACTGGCAGCACCAGGAGCTCCTATTGTGCAAATGTTCAACCCAAACAAGTTAAAAATAACAGCAGATATCCCTGAAACTTACATAGGCAAAGTAAAAAGAGGTGATAAGGTAGAATTAGTGATACCCGCCATCAATCAGGAAATGACTAAAAGTATAACGCTATTGGGAAGAAGTATAGATCCGAGTAACAGGACATTCAAAGTGGAAGTAGCATCTGATAGTAAAAACGGTACTATTAAACCTAATCTCTTGGCAGTGTTGAAATTCAATGATTATTCAAAAAAAGATGCAATCACCGTTCCATTAGAAATCGTACAGCAAGAGGTATCAGGCAAAAACTTTGTCTACATAGCAGGTAAAAAAGATGGAAAAGATATAGCCTCAAAAAGTTATGTAACTACAGGTGAAGGATATGAAGGTAATATCATAATACAAGAAGGATTATCAGCAGGCGATCAGATTATAATCGATGGGGCAAGAAGTATCTCTAACGGAGACCCTATCAAAATAATGAATAAATAAACCCAAATAATCATGGAAATAATAAAAGATAAACTCCGAGAGTTTGGGTTGAGTTCGTTTGCAGTTGACAATGCAACAAGTGTCTTTTTAGTAGCTTTGATGATCTTCTTATTTGGAATATCTTCTTACACTAGCATACCAAAAGAGCAGTTCCCAGAAGCTTCATTGCCTACAGTATATATCAATACTCCATACTTCGGAAATTCCGCTGAGGAAATTGAAAATCTAATCTCTCGACCCCTTGAAAAAGAAATAGAGTCTATTTCAGGTTTAAAGAAGATCACATCGACTTCAATCCAAGATTTTTCAGTTATGATTGCCGAATTTGATGCTGATTTAGAAATAGAAGATGCAGTTAGGAAGGTAAAAGATGCTGTCGATAATGCAAAACAAGAACTACCAAATGATTTGGAACAAGATCCCGCCGTTTTGGAGATAAAGTTTTCAGATATTCCAATCGTATCCATTAACGTATCAGGAGAATACAGTCAAGATGATCTTAGAGCGTATGCAGAATATGTACAGGATCGTGTAGAAGCTCTCAAAGAAATCAACAAAGTAGATCTAAAGGGAGCGCTCGAAAGGGAAGTTCAAATTAATGTGGATCTGAACAAAATGCAATCCCTAAAAGTATCATTTAATGATATTCAGAATGCGATCCAATCTGAGAATTTGACCATGAGTGGCGGTGAAATGGTAAATAATGGGTTCCGTAGAGCACTTAGAGTCATTGGTCAGTTTGACAATGTAGATGAGATGCGAAATATCATTGTAAAAAGTGAAAACCAGCGTCCGATCGTTTTAAAAGACATAGCCGAGGTGAAATATACATTTGAGGACCGAACATCTTATGCTAGATCTGATGGTCACCCAGTAATCTCGCTAGATGTTATCAAAAGGAGAGGTCAAAACTTACTCTCTGCAGCTGATAAAATCAAAGTAATAATTAATGACGCTAAAAAGGTATTGCCATCAGAACTTAAAATCAGCTTGTTTAATGATCAATCTGAGAATACTAGAAACGAAGTTAATAACCTTGAAAATTCGATAATATCAGGAGTAATTTTAGTTGTACTTGTTCTTCTATTTTTCTTAGGTTTAAGAAACGCCGCATTTGTAGGATTGGCTATTCCATTGTCGATGCTAATGGGGATCCTGTTTTTGAATATCACAGGTACTACATTGAATATTGTAGTATTATTCTCATTGATACTGGCACTTGGTTTGCTGGTTGATAATGCCATTGTAGTCGTAGAAAACGTCTATCGGTATATGCAGAATGGATACAGTGGTGCCGATGCTGCAAAATATGGTGCAGGCGAAGTTGCATGGCCGATTATTGCTTCTACAGCTACAACGCTTGCTGCATTTTTACCACTTGCTGTTTGGCCAGGTATAGTTGGAGAATTTATGAAGTATATGCCTATTACATTGATCATCGTATTGTCTTCATCATTATTTGTAGCATTGGTGATTAACCCTGTATTTACTTCTACTTTTATGAAAGTGGACGAGAAGGCTGTAAACAAAAGTGAGTATAGAAGAAAGGTGAGAAATTTATTGATTGGAGCTGCAGTTCTTCTCTTGGTCTCAATAGCTGGAAGCATTTCGGGCAATGATACAATCAGAAACCTTTTCGCCTTTGCTGTTGGATTGGTACTTCTTAACTTTTTCATCCTTCGTCCATTATCATTTCGATTTCAAAATAGGGTGTTACCTATTTTAGAAAGAGGGTATAAAACATTCATTTCTTGGGTATTAAATGGAGTGAAACCATATCTGATATTCTTTGGATCTTTTGCCCTTCTATTTATTGTAGGGATATTGATTTCGACATTTCCACCAAGTATAGAATTCTTCCCTTCTGCTGATCCTATATATGTGAATACATTCGTAGAATTACCAATGGGAGTAGATATAAAAACAACAAACGAGATCGTAAAAGATGTAGAGAAAGATATCACTAAAGTACTTGAAGACAAAAAGCAAATAGTAGAAGCAGTTCTAACTCAGATCGGAGAAAACACTTCTGATCCAATGGAACCACCAGCACCTGGTTTAACACCCAATAAGGCAAGAATCACAGTAACATTTGTACCAAGTAGCGAAAGAGGAGAGCTCAGCACAAAAGATATTATGAATGATATCAGAACTGAAGTAGTAGGTAAATACTCTGGCGTACAGGTCATCGTTGCTCAAAATGCAAATGGTCCGCCAACCGGAAAACCTATCAATCTTGAAATCAAAGGTGAGAATATAGATTCCTTAATTCTATTATCGGATAGGGTTCAAGAGTTTATGAACGAACTCAATATTCCTGGTATCGAAGAGTTGAAAAAAGATGTAAAACTTGGAAAGCCTGAACTTTTGATAAATATCGATCGCGAGGCTGCAAGAAGATATGAATTAAGCACATTCAGTATTGCAAATACACTCCGCACCTCAGTATTCGGAAGTGAAGTAAGTAAATTCAAACAAGGAGAAGATGAGTACCCAATCATGGTTCGCCTTTCTGATAAGTACAAGAATGATATTGATAAGCTCATGAACCAGAGGGTAACTTTCCGTAATCCTGCAAACGGAAAAATTATTCAAGTTCCTATCTCCGCGGTAGCTGACTATGAGTACAGTTCTACTTACAACAACATCAGAAGAAAAGATGGAGAGCGTGTAATAACAATATTCTCAAACCTTCTTGACGGATACAATGCAAACGAAATCGTTGCAGAACTACAATCTAACCTTGAAGACTATGACTTCCCTGAAGGCTATTCATTTGAGTTTACAGGTGAACAACAGCAGCAAGCAGAAGACATGGCATTTTTAGGTGGTGCGTTTATTTTTGCTTTGTTCTTAATCTTTATCATCATTGTTGCCCAGTTTAATTCAATAATAAGCCCGTTCATCATTCTTTTGAGTATTCTATTCAGTACAATCGGAGTGATGTTAGGGTATTTTCTTTCAGGTATGACTTACTCTGTGATATTTTCTAGTGTGGGAATCATTTCCTTAGCTGGAGTAGTCGTAAATAACGCTATCGTATTGATTGATTATATCAATCTCCTAATACAGCGAAAAAGAGAAAGCATGGGTATCGATAATATGTATAATATGGACAAACTCGATGTAAGAGATGCTATCATTGAAGGTGGGGCAACAAGGCTGCGACCAGTTCTCTTGACAGCCATTACCACTGTACTTGGTCTGATTCCATTGGCAATGGGTATTAATTTCAATTTCTTCACACTGATCACAGAACTTGATCCTAAGATCTTCATTGGTGGAGATAATACCGCACTCTGGGGGCCTATGTCTTGGACAATTATATACGGACTTTCGTTCGCTACTTTCTTGACATTGGTCGTTGTACCAGTCATGTATTGGTTGGCATATAGATTGAAAGCGATGGGGCTGAGATTGTTTGCAGGAACGCCTAAGGCGAAAGAAGTGTAAACCAAAATGTAACGTGATAAATACAAGCCAATAAAATTTTTAACCGATTTTTATTGGCTTTTTTTGTTGTTAGAATAGATTTTCCAAAGATCATACAAGTTCTAATATTTGTATGCGGAAGTTGTACCTACTCAGGTGCCCTTGAAAAATTATAATTTTGTCATTATTTTTGCTTTTTTGGGCAAAAATACCGCCAAAACACAACTAAATTTAACTATTATCGACGGATTGTATCCGTCTCTAACATGATGTGACCCATTCTAGGGTCATTTGCTGAGTAGTTACCGGAAGTTAATTATTGTGGATATTTTGGCTTCGCTGCTTTGCCTTATTGTTTTACAAATTCTATGTTGAACCACAGGTACTATTTCACAAAGAGCAAAGGTTTTTTAAGTTGAGCGCTAGTGCATCAAGAACAAAATAAATAAGTCTAAAACTTGATCTTTTTTGAAATATCATCGTTGAAAAGCCTCCCTATAGCTAATGCTATGCTTGTGTTTTTCGTCTTGATCTCTCAAAAACCTACTTCGTTTTTCACTACAGTTACTTTATTTTTGTAGCACTAGTGTGTTTATACAGTGATTTTAAATTGCGAATAGATTTCAAACAACGTTTCGAGAATTTAAACGTTGATCAATTAGTAATGGTAGGGTATTCTATGCATGACCTGTCATATATGCGAACATCTAAATTGAAATCTATGAAAAATCTATTACTCGGAGTTATAGCGATATCTTTCATTAACTGTACAAATGACTACGGAAAAGTAGAAGTAACTTATCAAGAAGCTACTGCAATCTATGGTGATATAGAAGCCATCAGATCTCAGAAGCTAAATGAGACAACGAGAGAAATCACAAATCCAGGAAAGATATACTTAGGAAACGATGTAATCTTAATAGGTGAGGAACAAAAAGGTATCCATGTAATAGACAATAGCGATCCGATCAATCCTACTTTAGTAAATTTCATCAATATTCCAGGTAACAGAGAGTTCTTTGTGAAGGATAATAAGATATATGCTGAAACATATTATGATGTAGTGAAGATTGATTTCTCAGATATCCACAATGCAGTATTAGACTCTAGAGCGGAATATGTGTTCCAAGACCTATGGAAGAATGGTGAGGAAACACTTATTGGGTTTACATATAAGGAAGTGACTGCCGAATTGGATCAAAATGATGATTTCTATCAGCAAGTATTAGCTGAGAATGAAATCTATCTAGATTATGCTAAAAACACAATTCCTAAGTCGGCTTTACCTTCATCATTCGCTGGAAGTGGATCTAAGGTGAGTGGTACAGCTAATCGTGTGACTTACACGAACGAACATATATACATCATTGGTAACAACTCGATGTATATCGTAGCAGATGATTCAAATGGACTCAAAAAAGTAGAGAGGAATCCCTATATCGGAGAAGGCGTTGAGACAATATTTCCTTTCGAAGATAATCTATACATTGGCTCTCGTAGCGCAGTGAATATTTACAATATTTCTGACCCAAAACAACCTGTTGAAGCTTACGAATTCGACCATGCAACTGCTTGTGATCCTGTGTTGCCCGCGGATGGTGTGGCATATGTAACACTTAGGACGGCTGATTTTTCTTCATGTCCAGGTAACACCAACTCTTTACTGGTTCTTGACACTCGTAACATTCAGGATGTAAAACAAAAAAATGAGATTGAAATGTCTAGTCCATTTGGAATGACGATAAAAGGAAATGATCTCTATGTAGGGGAAGGAGATAATGGACTCAAGATTTTCGACATATCAGATAAATATAACCCACAGCTCAGAAGTTCTTTAAATAACATAAAGGCATACGACGTTATCCCTCACCCTACAATTAGTAATCTAATCTTGACTACTGGTCCTAATGGTGTGTCACAGTATATGATCAATGATAATAATGAGAGTCTCACATTACAAAGTTCGATTTCTTACTAAGACATGCTAAGAGCTGCACAGATTCTATTGGCATTAATCATGCTTGTATACGCTCAAGGGATATATGCTCAGAATGACCCCTTAGATAGTACATATGACTTCGGAATCATAGAATATGATGACAATTATTTTCATGACATCTATGGATTTCACTATGGATTTGCAATGGCGCTAGGATTGGATGATTTCTCAACTGATTCAACAAAGCACCTTGGAGCTGTTCATCTCGATTCCTATCTCGGCTGGCGATTCAATAAAAAATTCTCCCTTACCACGGGCCTAGGTTTTGAATTTAATGAATCTAGAATATCAGGTTTTAGGTTCGATACACAGTTTCTTACGCTACATTTAGGAGGAAGGTATAATGTGTTCAATACTAAATATATGCCCTATATCTATGGTAGGTTAGGATACGGTTTTGGTCCTCCACAAGAAGAATCATTAGTCGATCATGAGAATGGTGTCAACTATCAAGCAGGCATTGGTTTGACCTTACCCGCTCAAAATTCTAGCAAGTACTCTATTGCCTTAGCTTGGCATCATCAACAAGCAAGAGGTGCTGAATCATTCATTGATCCTTTAGGCAATGAAATCAATACTAAGTACGATATATTGATCAATCGATTGATAATCAAGTTTGGGATGGAAATTAGGTAGCAATAAAATAATTTTTCCTAAAAAGAAAAGAAATCCTTTTCAAAACTATAATTCTAATCAACAAAAAAATACCCTCTCCAACAATGTCGAAGAGGGTGTAACTTAAAACCAGGTGTTTTTAAGCGTACGAGATTTACATCAGTCCCTTTATTATATCTTCCTCCGTGACACCTTCCGCTTCAGCCTTATAGTTTACTACTACTCTGTGTCTGAGTACGTAGTTGGCTATAGCTTTCACATCTTCGATATCTGGAGAATATTTGCCTGAGATCGCTGCATGAGCTTTTGCTCCCAATACAAGATATTGAGATGCTCTAGGGCCTGCGCCCCAACTAATATATTTATTAACAGCATCTGTCGCCATTGCTGTATTTGGTCTTGTTTTACTTGCTAGTGTTACTGCATATTCTAATACATTATCAGCAATAGGTATCTTTCTGATAAGCTCTTGAAAATACAATATCTGCTCCCCTGTTAATATTGTATTGAGCGTCACTTTCTTATTTGAAGTAGTATTTTTCACAACAGCAAGTTCTTGTTCATACGTAGGATAATCCAACGGTATATTGAACATAAATCTATCCAATTGTGCTTCTGGAAGTGGATACGTTCCTTCTTGCTCGATTGGGTTTTGTGTAGCCAACACGAAGAAAGGTTTGTCTAACAAATGACTAACACCACTAACAGTTACTGACCTTTCTTGCATTGCCTCAAGTAGTGCAGCTTGTGTTTTAGGAGGTGTACGATTAATCTCATCCGCCAATACGATATTAGAAAACAATGGTCCTTTATTGAATTTGAATGATCTACTTTCGTCCAATATCTCAGCTCCTGATATATCAGATGGCATCAAATCTGGCGTAAATTGAATTCTTTTAAAATCTAAATCCAATACTTCTGCAATCGTACTTACAAGCAGTGTCTTTGCTAGACCTGGCACTCCAACGAGTAAACTGTGCCCATTGCTAAAAAGAGAAAGAATAACAGTCTTCACTACATCATCCTGTCCAACGATTACTTTTGCTATTTCAGCTTTTAATTCTCTATATGCTTTTGCTAAAGCATCAACAGCCTCAACTTCTGATTTATATTGCATTCTTGGTTTTTAATATTATTGTAAATAAGGTCTTTCGTCCCTATTCCGCTCAAAAAGTATGTAAAAATATAAAATAACGCATATCAAACGAGATATCTAGTAACTATGTTTTCGTGTAACAATAGTTTAACCTATTAATACATACGATTCTTCAACTATTTGTCTATCCCTTTTACTCAGAATTACAAGTTCATCTATAATTCTAATATATTCGTCAAGTCAAACATTGAGCTGAATTTAAACTGTCTCTTATACACATCTGACGCTGCCGACGAAGAGGATAGTGTAGA
>CAJXUU010000103.1 GCA_913061325.1 uncultured Saprospirales bacterium
CGGCAGCGTCAGATGTGTATAAGAGACAGCAAATAATTAGTACGATATTAATTATTGATAATTTTACAAATGAAAGAAATATCTACGACGACATCGAATCTTGTTTACTATAATTCACACTAAGTAATTATAATTAATGGGCTAAAGAACAAACAAAGTAGTTACCTTTGTATTGCTAACTTATGAAACTTTGCAATGAAAAATGAATTGGAATTGCATATAAATTGAACTTAACCTACACGTATAATGCTTGCTGAAACTGTTGAAAACTTAGAATTCATTGAAGAAAGTGCCCGTCAATTTGCAAATCAGAAAATAAGACCAAATTTCATGGAATGGGATGAGTCCCAAGAATTTCCTATAGAACTCATGAGAGAATTAGGCCATCAAGGTTTTTTAGGTGTTTTAGTGCCAGAAGAATATGGTGGGTCAGGCCTAGGTTACCAAGAGTATATATCCATCATTGTTGAGATTACTAAAGTTTGTGGATCTATAGGTCTTTCTGTAGCGGCGCATAACTCACTTTGTACGGGTCATATATTGCAGTTTGGTAATGAAGAACAAAAGAAAAAATATTTACCAAAGTTAGCTACTGGAGAATGGATAGGAGCATGGGGACTTACTGAAGCAAATACAGGATCAGATGCCATGAGAATGCAATGTGTCGCTGTTGAAGATGGAGATCATTGGATAATTAATGGTACTAAGAACTGGATAACTCATGGTAAATCTAGTGAAGTAGCCGTTGTGCTTGCACGAACTGGAGACTTATTGGATAGTCATGGAATCACAGCTTTTATTGTAGAAAGATCAAATCCTGGTTTCGAAGGAGGAAAAAAAGAGAATAAACTCGGAATGAGAGCGTCAGAAACGGCGGAAATGATTTTCGATGATTGTAGAGTACCAAAATCCGATGTCTTAGGAAAAGTGGGTGAAGGATTTATCCAAGCAATGAAAATATTAGATGGTGGTCGAATAAGTATTGCCGCTTTGTCCTTAGGAATAGCTAAAGGAGCCTACGAAGCGTCTGTTAAATATTCTCAAGAAAGAGAGCAATTTGGTCAACCTATTGCAAAGTTCCAAGCGATCAGTTTCAAATTAGCTGATATGGCTACTAAGATACAAGCTTCAGAACTCCTAATAAGAAAGGCGGCCTACCTCAAGAATAATGGCAAGCCAATGACAACCATTTCTGCAATGGCAAAATACTATGCCTCAGAAGTTTGTGTTGAAGCGGCTACAGAAGCAATTCAGATATTTGGTGGCTATGGATATACTAAAGATTTTCCTGTAGAGAAGTTTTTTAGAGACTCTAAACTTTGTACTATTGGTGAAGGGACCAGTGAAATTCAGAAGTTAGTTATTAGTAGGAATATATTGAGAGGGAGGGATTAATTCACAATATTTCCCCTTCTATTGCACAGTTTGAATAACTGAATACAAAATGCCGCTTCCTTTATTATATAGAAGCGGCATTTTATTATTGCTTAGAAATAGTTAATTTTCTAATTTGTTTTATGTTTTAAATATAAAAAGAAAAAGCGCTGGTTAGTTCTTTACGAACTGCATCAGCTTACTTCCTTCCGCAGTGTGAATCGTTATGAAATAGCTACCTGTTGCTAAGCGTGATACATCTACATCAGTAGTTGCTTTACCACTTAATAAGGTCTGCCCCAGAAGACTTGAGATCTCATAAGATTGTACATCAGTATCTGTTTTGATGGACAACATTTCATTAGCAGGGTTTGGATAAAGAATTACTTCCGCTTTCAGGTTTTTCAAATCATTTACCGCTACAGAACCTGCACCAATCACAATACTACCCAAATCAGCTTCATTAGCGGGATTGGCATTTCTACCGGTCACACTAAATCCGTACTGGATAACTAAACCAGGTGTTAGAGAAGACCCAGGAATAGTAATTGAAAAGTTTCCGCTGGTAGGAAGATCAAAAATTCCTGATCCTTCCAAGTCATCTGCATATTCATTTTCAGGGTTGAGTGCTTTGATGAAATATGTAGCTGTATACCCAGCATCCAAGGTGTTAGATTGAACGGTCCCTGAGAAAGTAAGATCAACACCATTAAAAAATGCACCAGGTTCTACGAAAGTAAGCGCTTCCATTGTCTTTTCACCTTCACCTGTGCTCGGATTAATCCAATATTCATCTCCTGGATTTTCCGCATAGGTATTGAAATTTGGTTGCAGCGCAAGCGTGTTAGCTGATGCATCCAATGTTGATTTTAACGAATTTACTTCCCACGCAGAACCAAATTCGTAGCCACCGTCAAGATTAAATACATTCATGTAGCCAACCCAATTATCTCCTGAATTAAAATCGACATCATTTTGCCCAAAAACCATGGCAAACGAAAAAATAGAAAGTGTAATGCTTGTAATAATTGTTCTCATATATCTTAATTTTTTATAATTTAATAAAAGTAAATATAAAAAAAACTAAATAATATAAAAGAGTCAATCCTGCCCCAATTCCTTTAAATAACCCTTTCTAATCTTAGCTATATGCTTATTTAAATCTTCAACTTTCCAGTTTTGGGTTTTCACAGCGGGTTGTACTACTACCTCCACAACAGCTGGTCTTATGAAGTTTGATCCTTTGGGCATAACATCATGTGCATTTTTAATAACTATAGGCACTATAGGAACGCCAGCTTGCATTGCTAAGTGGAAAGCTCCTTTTTTAAATTCACCAAGACCATAATCTTTGCTTCTGGTTCCTTCGGGTGCTAACCCTACAGATGTTCCATTTTTAAGAGCTTCCACAGCGGGAGCCATAGCCTCAATTGCTTTATTTTTATCACTTCTATCTATGAAGATGACACCGGCTGCCATAAAAAGTGGCCCAATAGGAGATAATTTCAACTCTTTTTTAGCTATTGCAACAGCATCGCGCCTCAATAATTTGGCCATAATTAGCAAATCAACATTACTTTGGTGATTAAATATAAATACCGCAGGTCTATGTTTCCATATATGTTCTTCCCCTTTCACTACCATATTAATACCCGCCATCAAGCAGCCAAAATCTCCTATTGCTGACATCATTGAATTAATACCATCCTTATGTGACATAGATAAGGTTCCCGATAAAACTCCAGCTATCGTCGCTGGTATTAAAGAACTAATAGCAAGTCCAGTCCTAATTAGATTAGATACTCCTGGTCTTTTCTCATCACTAAATCTCGTTATTGGCCAATCATTTTCAAATGATATTTTAGAAAGTTCAGCATCTGGATTTATTGAATGGGGATATCCCACAATTTCAAGTAGAGGTAAGTCTTCAGCACTATCCGTATAAAAATGACTCTTCGACATATCAAGTAGGTGCTTCTCCGCCAACTGTTTTGCGGCATAAGCTTTCCCCTCACCCCAACAAGCTGGTTCTACTATCTTTCCCGTAAACTTACCTTTTACGACTTCCATCTTAGTACACATGATATGCTCTATTCCCAAATCCCTAGCCACAGGATTTACCTGATATGGAGTTGCAGCTGAGATTATTGCTACAGTATGTCCCATTGCCACATGTGCTTCCACTAATGCTCTTGATTCAGGATAAATCTCAGAAGCTAGATGTTTCAGATACACTTCTTCTCCTACTTCAATGAATGTTTTTTCATCTAAGCCATTTATTCCTTGTGCACTAATAGCCGCTAAACCTGCAAAGTTTCTATTGCCTAATGCATATACCATAACACCACTAAATTGTGCTACAATTTCTTTCCCAGACATTTTACCACTATATAATCTACTTTGGAAAAACTCCTTGGCTGAGAAACCTTTTATTAACGTTCTGTCAAGATCAAAGAATGCACCTATATGCGCTCCTTTTTCACCTTCCAATATAGGACTGGTTACGCTCTCAGTTTTTGATCCTGGAATTATGTTTCTCTCAATATGTGCTAAGTGCTCGTTCTTCTCTTTAAATTTCTTGATAAATGATTGTAATACTGAAATTCGCTTAGTCAAATCTTCTAAGTAGGCAACCCATTGTTTGACTCCTTTTTTATCTATAGCTCCATTTGAAGAAATAAGCCCTTTGTTGACAGCAAGTCTAATCCCATTGAGAATAAATGGTTTGGAAACAGAATCCACTCGATGAATCTTACCCATCCAATGCATTTCCTCCCCTAAAAATAGGCACTCATTTAGTAATTCAGTTTCATTATATAAAACGCCGGACTCTCTTCTACTCAAACATTCTCCCACTACCTTATACGCTTCTATATAAGTAGAAAGAGCCGTCTGAGACAACAACATATGTTTACCTTCTAAAAGTGAAAGTGGATTTGATTTTTCATCCTTTAATATGTTAGACCAATCCTCATGAAAATAACCTAAATCCTTTTCTATTTCGTCTGTAAAGTCCAATTTATTTGAATAGAAAAATTCAAATTTAAACATATCTCTAAGGGTCATTATCTCTTCCCAAAATAACCGTAACCTATATTTCGATCTTGACATTTTAAGTTTAACAAGTGCTAGCTCTATAAATGCTCGATGGAAAAGATAATGCACACTCATATTTGCATAGTAAGTGGCCGCGAGATACTTCTCTGGTACGATTGAATACTTGGTTGAGTACCCTGTTCCGATCTTTCTAACCAATCCCAATTTGATAAATCGATTTAATGCTGTCTGTATACTTTGGTTTAAAGGTTTACCTCTTTCTACAAGTGCATCAGCCTTGTGATTTTCTACCAACTCCATTAATTCTACAACAGTATTTTCCAATTGTGTTTTAGTAAGTGCAAACTGACTCAATAATGATGTAAAAATGAGTGAACCCGTTGTGACAGGTGTAACGTTGTTGATTTGATGCACTAAATTAAACGCAAACTTTGGCAACTTAGGGCGGTCACCCATAGCATGTACTGAAGTATCTACTTTTGATTCCGCTAACATATCAACTGGGTCAGCAAATCGAATACTTATTTTCCCAAAATCATGTCCCATGTTTTTCACATATTGCATGAACCAAGCAAAGCTTTCTTTAGATTTTGCAGATCCTCTACCTTCTTTCACCATTTGATCTACATCAGGTATTAGATCATAAACAATGGATACAGGTATATACTTTACTACATTGCGAGATTGAGCATCTGCCTCAGCTATATATTTCAGGATACCCATTTTAGGCCAAACCAACTTTCCAGTTCTAGATCTCGTACCTTCAATCGCCCACATGAAGTGTTTATTTTGATCTACTAGGTGTAAGATGAAGAATCTGAGAACTGCTTTATATAAAGGATTGTCTTTGAAAGACCTTCTTATAAATATAGCCCCTGACTTCCGTCCCATATCACCTAATCCGAAAAAACTCATATTGATTCCTGCGAATATATGGGGTATGGGTAATCCATGACGTGCTAAAGCAATTGCTAAGACTAACATATCTATATAAGTCTTATGTGTCATTACAAAGGCAACTGGGTGGCGTCTCATTATCCTCGCCAATTCTTTTACTTCCTCTGGATTCGTATCTATCGTACGATCATAACCTCTACTGAGTATGTATTGTGATGCTTGGACGGCGATAGAGTGAACGAGAGGATTTTGCTCAGTATATAATTCCTTAAGGTACGACTCTGCTTCTTTCGTAACTTGATCCAGATCTTCTCCATACTTACTTGCATGTGCCTTGAGAATATTCAAATACTTAGAATCGGACAGTATATCTACCATTGTATATTTCGGTGTTATTGGAGGTTCAAGGTAAATAGATTTTTCTATAATTTGAATTTTCCTATTGTGAATGCCTAAAATAACAATAAAAAATGCCCGCGCATCAAAGACACTCGGGCATATTTATTCTAAACCAGAATTTCAAATATTGAAATCAATATTTTGTGTTTTTATTATCCTCCGAAATCATCAAAGGCAACATTCTCTTCAGGAATTCCCCAATCATCAGCCATTTTAATAACGGATTGGTTCATCATTGGAGGTCCACAGAAGTAAAGTTCTATTTCTTCAGGAGCTTCGTGCTTACTTAAGAATTCATCAATTACAACATTGTGTACATATCCTTTGAATCCGTCATTTTTAGGATCATCAATATTTTCTTTTAGTGTCCAGTTATCTTCAGGAAGTGGATTATCAAGTGCAATCACAAATCTAAAATTAGGGAATTGCTTCTCTATCTCTCTGAACTCTTCTACGTAGAATAATTCTTGCTTCGTTCTACCACCATAGAAGAAAGTAACTTTTCTACCCGTCTTTAATGTGTGAAACAAATGATATAAGTGAGATCTCATTGGCGCCATTCCTGCCCCTCCACCTACATACAACATTTCGTTTTGTGTAGGTTTGATGAAGAATTCACCGTAAGGCCCTGAAATAGTTACTTTATCACCAGGCTTACATCCAAATACATAAGAAGAACATACTCCCGGATTGATATCTTCATATCCTTCCCATTTTCTTGAACCATCTGCATTTTTACCCCATTTGAATGGTGGAGTAGCAATTCTAATCGTCAAAGAAACTATATCTCCCTCTGCAGGGTGATTTGACATTGAATAAGCTCTAAAAACCTCCTCTTCGTTTTTCATAGTAAGACCAAACATCTTGAACTGATCCCAATCCTTCTGGAACTTATCAGGAGAGTCATGATACTTAGGATGTGCAGTGATATCCATATCCTTGAACTCAACTGTGATTTCTGGAACATCAACTTGGATATAACCACCCGCTTCGAAATCTAGTGTTTCGCCTTCTGGCAATCTTACGATAAACTCCTTGATGAATGTTGCTACATTATAATTTGATACAACCTCACATTCCCACTTTTTGATACCAAAGATTTCTTCAGGAATACTGATATCCATGTCTTGTCTCACTTTTACTTGACAAGCTAATCTTTTGCCATCCGCAGCTTCTTTACGAGACATATGATCCATCTCAGTAGGAAGTATATCACCACCACCATCGTGTACATGACACTCACACATCGCACAAGTACCACCTCCACCACAAGCTGATGGCAAGAAAATATCTTTATCAGAAAGTGCAGACAACAATGTCTGACCTGGCTGAACGATCATTGGATTGTCTTTATCACCGTTTACTATGATCTGCACTTCGCCTTGCGGCACCAGTTGCTTTCTAGCATAGATCAACATTGATGACAATAATAATATCACACCACAGAACACAAGAAGTGCCCAAGCTATGGTCATGTAAGAAAATAGTGTTATCATTAACATGTTTTTATGTTTATGTTTTTATTATGAAGTACATCTAACCTTTCCAGTTAGATAAACTTTCTTTTTTTTTGGACTAAAATGCACTTGGATCAATTCCCATCAAACTCATGAATGCTAGTCCCATTAGACCTGTAAGCATGAATGCCATTCCTAATCCTCTAAGTGCCGGAGGTACTTGACTATACTTTATCTTTTCTCTGATTGCTGCTATGGCAATAATCGCCAAGAACCAACCAAATCCACCTCCAAGTCCAAACGATACTGACTCCATAAAGTTGTATTCTTTTGACACCATGAATAATGATCCACCTAAAATCGCACAGTTTACCGTTATCAATGGTAAGAATATACCTAATGAGTTATATAGTGATGGAGAAAATTTCTCAACAACCATCTCTACCAATTGTACCATTGATGCGATTACAGCAATAAACAATATCAATCTCAAGAAAGTAAGATCAGTTTGAAATATGCCTGATTCAGATAATAAGTAATTATTGATCAACCAGTTGATCGGCATAGTGATACCTAGTACAAATATTACAGCTAATCCTAGGCCAAATGCAGTCTTTACGGTCTTAGATACCGCTAAGTAAGAACACATCCCAAGGAAGTATGATAATGCCAAGTTCTCGATGAACGCTGACTTTATGAATATATTTATTAACTCTCCCATTATATATTTGTTTATAGTTACTGTTCTAAAACAGATCTAATTTTTAATTTCTAATTAAGATACATCTACTAGTGATGGGTTCCAAGCTCTGTGTGCCCAAATGATTGCTCCTATTACGAACATAGCAGATGGGAATAAAACCATCAAGTTATTGTTAGAATACCATCCTAAGCCCCACGTTGTAGTTGTATCAAGTAAATACTCTGGAGTATTTCCTATTAATTTAGCACCGAACAATTCACCTTTACCAAATAGCTCTCTTACGAATGCTACCATTAATAAAATGATTCCATATCCTACACCGTTTCCGATTCCATCTAACATGGATTTGTAAGGACCATTAGCCATAGCGAATGCTTCCAAACGACCCATTACTATACAATTCGTAATGATCAATCCGATGAAAACAGATAATTGCTTATAGCTATCAAAAGCTACTGCCTTAAGTGTAAGCTCAACTATTGTTACCAATGTTGCAATTATGATCAACTGTACAATCATTCTTACCGCCTTAGGAATAGCGTTTCTCAAAGCAGAGGTAATCATATTAGAAAACATAGTAACAAAGACTACAGCGATTGCCATAACTAAGGCATTTTTCATACCTGTTGTTACTGCAAGAGCAGAACATATTCCTAGTACCTGAACGGTTACAGGGTTGTTACTATCTAATGGGTCTGTAAGTAATTTTCTTTCAGCTTTGCCAAATCCTATTGAGGATTGTTTTGCTGCTACTTGTGCTTGTGCCATTATATTTATTTTTTATTATCTGAATGCAGTCCAAAAACTACAAATATTAAGATCAACTAATATAGTCTATTTATGACTTCTTCATTTTTTTAATAACTGGACCATAATAGTTCAATCCTCTTTTGAGCATCTCTCCTACTCCATCAGCAGTAATTGTAGCTCCAGAGATACCATCCACTTGCCATGTAGGTTCTTTAGCTCCACCTTTCATCACTGCTATACCCGTATAATTATCAGCTGAATCAAAAATAGATTTACCAACAAATTGCTTCTTCCATGCTGCATTATCTTTAATCTCAGCACCAAGACCAGGAGTCTCACCTTTATGATCAAAATCAACACCTGCGATTGTTTTCATATCTTTTTCAAGAGCAATATTTCCCCAGATAACATCCCAAAGGCCTTTACCTTGTACAGATAAGATAGTAAACTCATTACTATCATCTTTATATTTATACATTGGTAATATTCTGTCAGCTTCTGGTTTTTTCGCTTCTTTGTTTATATCAATATTTTCAGCTAATCCACCTTTATAACCTGCCGCTTCTACTTGCTCAGGAGTAAGGAGATTACCTTTCATATCATATACTTCTTGTTTGATACTATTGTCAAATATCTCTTGTATTTCTTCTACAGGAAGAGAACTTGCATCTATACCTAACTTTTCCTGCACCGCTGCAAGGATCGCCTTTTTAGCATATATAGCTTCATTGAGATCGTGTGTTGGTTTAAGCCCAGTATACATCAATGATAAAACTAGCGCAACAAGCGATGTCATAATCAAGACGAATCTTATGATTTGATTTGTACTATGCATGTTTCATTCTTTTTGACATGTTAGCTTCTAACACGTAGTGATCAATTAATGGAGCGAATGTATTCATAAACAATATCGCTAGCATCCATCCTTCAGGATATGCTGGATTCAATACTCTAACTATCATACCGACGAATCCAATCATAAATCCATATATCCATTTACCGGTATTCGTACCTGATGCAGTTACTGGATCGGTAGCCATAAAAGCCATAGCGAATAAGAATGACCCCATGTACATTTGATAATACCAAGGAACATCCATAAATGGCGTAGCATCCCAAACATTCAATAACATAGACATTAACATTCCTCCTAGGAACATGCTGACCATGATTCTCCAACTGGCAACTTTAGTAAATATCAACACCAATGCTCCAGCAAGAATAAGCGGCTTAGAAGTCTCCCCTATTGATCCGGGAATTGTCCCCCACCACATCTGTGCAGGTGTAAATGTATTTGTAACATTTTCCCATCCGCCTTGGTAAGCCAGAGCTAACGGTGTAGCACCACTATATCCATCAACAATATGTGTCCCGGCTTCATTAAACGTAGCCACACCCATGAGTGCAAACAAATTATTGAATAATCCGTGTGCCCATGTATATGTTGCCTGCGTTCCTTCTGCTAACGTGTTATATCCAGAAACCCATACTTCGTCTCCCGCTATTGTAGTAGGATATGCGAAGAATACAAATACCCTAGCTAATAAAGCTACATTCCAGATATTCATTCCTGTACCTCCAAATGCTTCTTTACCAATAATAACAGCAAATGCTACAGCCACTGCAAGAATCCATAATGGAACATCAGGTGGCATAATCAATGGTATCAATGCTCCTGAAACAAGAAATCCTTCTTCAATTGCATGCCCTTTCTTAGCCGCAAACCAGAATTCTATTCCTAGTCCAACAACGTGAGCCACCACAAAAATGGGTAACATCTGGATAAGACCATGAACTAATTTTAAGTGAAATCCTTCAATGAATCCCATGTATTGCCCTGCTGCAACAAAGTGTTGGTGGCCAATATTATAAGTACCAAACACATAACATAATTGCATTGCTAAAACAACATAAACCATCAATCTCTTCAGGTCCATACCGTCTCTCATATGCACACCCCCTTGAGTTACAGTGTTAGGTGTATACGCAAAAGTGAAGAACCCATCAAACAATGTATGTAAGAATGGACTTTTCTTCTTGTCCGGTTCTATTTTCTTTAATAAATCTATTAAACCCATTTATCTAAATTTATAGTGGATTCACTTACCACCTTTGATTTTTGTCTATTTCGAATTGATTCTTATCCTTGTGATCTCATCATATCAAGACCTTCTCTTAATATACTTTGGAGTGGCATCTTAGATGTACACACAAATTCGCATACTGCAAGATCTTCTTCAGTTAGTTCATTGATTCCTAATCCCTCCATTCTTTCGAAGTCACCTGCCATTATAGCTTTCATTAGATGCTGAGGGTAGATATCCATTGGTAATACAGATTCATATTGACCTGATACTACAAATGCTCTTTTCTCTCCATGTGTATTTGTCTCTCCTTCGAATTTGAAGTTAGGAAACAAGAAGTTAGGGAAAGTACCAGAAATACTTGGTCTTGGTTTGATTGGTAGCAACCATCCAAAAGCTTCATAGTCGTCTCCTTCTCTTATAACTGAGATTTGGGTATTACCAAATCCTAAGAAATCTTCTTCTGAGGTTTGTTGTCCTGTTAAAACATCACCAGCTATGATTCTATATTTCTCATTGCTTAGGTTTCCAGACACTAAGTCTCCTATACTTGCACCTTGATAAGTCTTAATTATTGATGGCTCATTCACTTGTGCTCCACCTAAAGCCAAAATTCTAGACGCGTCATATTTCCCTTCTGTGAATAATTTACCTATTGTAATTACATCTTGAACGTCAAGAGTCCAAACTACATCACTTCCTTTGATTGGAGCCGTGTTATGAATTTGAACACCTGCATTACCAGCAGGGTGTTGACCTGAGAAGTAGTTTTTCTTCACACCAGTGGCTGAAGCAAATCCTGTAACAGGTCCAGAACCTCTACCATCTAGTCCCAAATAAACAGAACCATCTGTCATTATACCTAAAGCATCCAATCCTTTTTGGAAGGAAGCTTCGTTTCCAGCTATTACAATGCTGTTATCAAGCGCCAAAGGAGCAGTACTGAAAGTTGAGATAAAAATATCTCTTGGAACTACATTCTCATCAGCTACAATATCAAATGGTCTTTGATTGAACATTGGCCATACACCATTCTCTAAAAAGAAACCTTTTAATGTATCCCTATCAGCAGTTGCTAAATCTGGAGCTGATATCTCTTTGTATGTAACTTCCTTATCAGCAAGGATAATCACTTCTACTATTGCTCTTTTTGCACCACGCTTTACTTCAACCACTTCTCCGCTTACGGGTGCGGTGTACATGATATTAGGTCTTTTTTTATCAAAAAAGATTACATCACCAGCTTTCACTTCATCTCCTGCAGCTACTACTACTTTAGGAATTGGAGACATACCGATAAAGTCAGTTGGCTTTAGTGCATATCTATTCGTATGTACATTTTTAATCTCACCTTTAGGTTCTCCAGCTAACTTAATATCAAAACCTTTAGATAAAGATTTGAACCCTTCTCCTTCGTTTACATACTGTGGTGCTTTCTTTGAAAACATATCAGTAATTTTTGGAAAAATTCCTAAATCATATTTCTTAGAATCAACCCCCATTTTCTTTCCTTCGATCTGGATCAAATTATCGGCCAATGTGAGTACAGCAAATACTAATAATAGTAACCCTACTGCGATCAAACCATATAATAAGTAATTAGAACCACTGCCAGACTGGGCGAAAGAGAATTGAGAAAGAAAAACTAGCGAAAAAACGATTGCGAACTTGCGCCTTGCTATATTCATAATGTGTTTTGTATTACTCAGGTGTTTATCTTCATATTATATAAATTCACCCTACGTTGTCAAATTCGGCACAAAGATATTAAAGCTTTGTCAATTTATACGCACAACAGATTGCAAAATGTAAAGGTTTATTATTTAGATTGCTTCTAGATAATCGCAACAATAAGGTTTTTTAGCTTTTTACAGTACTATCGAATCAATTACGTCCCTATCAATACTATGATTTCCTTTATTCTTAATGATTTCTATATTTAAACCTGATCGCTCGATAATCATTTCTAATGCTTCGATTCTGTCATTGGTGAGGTATTCGTCTTGTGTGCCATAAACAAAAACGAGTCTTTTCCCTTTAAGGTATTTCGAAAGAATACTAAGGTCAAGATCCTCAGGAATCCATCCTGCATAATTGACAAACACATCGAATTCTGGTTTTTGATCATGGATCCATCTCCACATAGTGGTGCCGCCTTGAGAGAAACCAAACAACACCTTTTCAGATTCTTGAGTGATTTCGTTTTGGTAGACTTTATTTAGATATTCATTATTATCTCTAATTTCATCCAATCGATATCGACTAGTCATCCACGTTGCTACAGGATTGCCTCTTACTCCTTTCCAGTAAAATCTATTTGGAGCTTCGACACTGACAATTTTCTCTCCTTTAGCTTCTCTACGATCAAACTTATTGATCATCATGTCTGCAATTTGTGCATAGCCATGAAGGCAGAACCATTGTCTTTTTGATGCATTGCCACCTACCTTATAATAAACACCTGTCCGTGATATTTCAATCTTAGTTTCCTTGATATTCATTAATAGATCTTATTAGGATACGCTCCATCAACTATTAGTTGATTCAACTTCTCCATTACGATAGGTTTGTCAGCCTGATAGGTTACTCCAAACCAAGATGAATCTGTGTCTAATACATTTACATTCAGAGTACCATCATTGATCAATTTATCGATAGCGGATGGAATATAAAACTCAGACTTCAGTTCGTTACCAACATTATTCAGAAAGTCTACAAACTGATCATCTATGTAATTGAAATAAGAAGGTAAGAATGCCCACATATTCATAGAGACTAGCGTGTCGTCGGTAAGCATCTGTTTTTCATCATTCTCATCAGGGTATCTTACGACACCATCTCCCTCTCTTTGGATCTTAGTACATTCTACAACTTTAGTTAGGTGACATGACTCATTACTATAGCATACTCCCCTATTCACTGTTCCATGATCTGAAAGTGTATTTCTTAGACGATAAGCAACTACTGCATAATCTTCAGATTTGTTCTCATGAAAATAATCATTCAACACTTTGTATGAATCACTACCATAGAAATCATCTGCATTGATTACAGCAAAAGGTTCATTGACAATATCCTTTGCTACCCATACCGCATGAGCAGTCCCCCAAGGCTTCTCTCTTTCTGGGTGCACATCTATGCCCTCAGGAATATTAGCAAGCTCTTGCGTAACATATTGCAATTCAATTTTGTCACCAAACTTTGGATTCATCATATCTTTAAATTCTTGCAAAAAGTATTCTCTTACTATGAAAACCACTTTCCCAAAACCCGCTTGTATTGCATCATAAATTGAATAATCTATAATAGTCTCTCCATTTGGACCAAACCCGTCCATTTGTTTCAACTTTCCATACCTACTGCCCATTCCTGCGGCTAAAACTACTAATGTTGGTTTCATCTATTTATCTTTTTAGTTGAAGTATTTCTAATTACCTCAATCAATATTATCAGTTATTCACAAGCCCAAAGCTATATAAAATCAGTAAATATCAATTAACATATTACATTATTTTATAATGTATTAATAGGATCCTAACTACCTCCTTTGTTAATAAGCAAATCAAAAATCAAGTTCCATACCGTCGAACGTACCGCTAGTCATAAGAAGTAGATTATATTCTTGAAAATCGTATTTATCAAGATTAGTTCTTAAATCTTCTGAATTAGTATATACTTTAATATTAGGGTGATCAAAACATTCTTCAACAAAAGCCTTATCTAAAGCTGGCATCTTTTTCATTTCTAAAGCATGTTCGCTAAAAAGCACAAACGCTATATTTGCAGAATCTAATGCTCCATTATATTGAGGTAAGAACGCTGCGTTTAAACTAGAAAAAGTGTGAAGTTCAAAAACAGCTATTAATGGTACATCTTTATACCATTCCTTAACGGCATCGGTCGTCGCTTTCACTTTAGATGGTGCATGAGCAAAATCTAGATAAATGTTTCCACTGACATCACTCCCTTTCTTTAAAACCTGCAATCTCTTATCAGCACCAGTAAATGATTGAAGTGAAAAATAAAATTCATTCGAAGTAAGACCAAGTAGTAAGCATACTTTTTCCGCAGCTAATATATTCTGCATATTATGATTACCAATTAATTTTATATCATATCTGTTCTCATCAACTTCATACTGATTTTCTTTTGTGAGATTTATCTGATTATAACCTTCAACTTTACAATTATGCTTTCTTTCAGCAATTATTATTTTTAGGTGTTCATCTTTATCATAAATAAACAATTGATCAGAATCCGTCATGTCATTGATAAACAATCTGAATTGGTCCACATAATTTTCAAACGTTGGAAACACATTGATATGGTCCCATGCAACGCCAGTTATTACGGCAATATTAGGTTTATAGTGCATCATTTTTGGCCGGCGATCAATCGGAGATGACAAGTATTCGTCACCTTCAAGGATAATTATGTTAGCATCTGACAATTTCACCATTCTATCAAAACCATCTAATTGAGCCCCTACCAAATAATCATATTCGATATCTTTTGAAGATAACGCATGCAAAATTATAGATGTTGTAGTCGTCTTCCCATGACTTCCCGCTATGACTACACGGACCTTTTCCATAGATTGGTCCGCTACAAATTCTGGATAAGAATATATCTTCAAACCTAATTCTTGCGCTTTCAATAACTCAGGATTATTCTTTCTGGCGTGCATTCCAAGAATGATAGCATCTATATTTGGCTCGATTTTGTCTGTATACCATCCATATTCACTTGGAAGAAGTCCTGAATCAAATAATCGCCCGCGTGACGGTTCATATATTTCATCGTCACTACCAGTGACTGAATGTCCGTAATCATGGAGTGCAAGTGCTAAATTATGCATCGCACTGCCACCTATTGCTATAAAATGAATACGCATGTCGTAGATTTGTTATAAATTAACTTAGTATTAAGTGAAAAAGAACAACAAAGGAATTAATTTTACATTACAAATAATAACAGAATAGCAATGTTCGTTAATTTGTATCGATTAATAAGTAATAAAACACAACAGAATGAATTCTAAATTAGTAAAAAATTTATCTAGACTTTTAGCTTTAGTTGCAGTTGTCGCAATATTTTCCTCTTGTAACAGAGGTGGAGTTGGTTGTCCATATGAAATGGAAGCAGCTACGAACATCTTAATGCAAGTAATTAAGTAAGACTGAACTACTTCATATTTTTATTGTTTGCTGCTATGTTCCTATTGGGGTAAGAATATACTAGTAAAAAATAAAACGAAAGTACAATAGATGATAAATTGGAAAAAACTAGAGTCGGCTGTGACTTTAGATAATATTATCGAGGATAGCTTCAATTCTCCACAAGTAATATTCAAGCATAGTACTTCCTGCCCAATAAGTGGCATGGCAAAAAGAAGACTAGAAGGAGGATGGGATCTTGATCTCTCTCCTTATTATCTTGACTTGATATCTTATAGATCGATATCTAACGCTATAGAAGATAAACTTTCAGTACGACACGAATCACCACAGATCATACTAGTCAAAAATGGAAAGGCTATTTATAACGAAAGTCACCTAGATATTTCTGCTTCTTCATTACAGGAAAGTTTGGACGCGCACCTTCATGGATAAACTTGTATTATCACAAGATGGCTCGCATACAATTATTTCAGAGCGATTTGGCGTAAGTTATCATTCAAAATTTGGTTCTATGCAAGAAACTCAGACCGTCTTCATTGATGCTGGGTTAGATTATATAGTGAGCAGAGGCTATAGAGAAATTAATATTTTAGAAATGGGTTTTGGTACTGGCCTTAATGCTTTAATGACATACCAGTCAATCAAAGGAATAAGCATAAATTACCACACAATAGAAGCATATCCAATTGCTGAAAACCAATATTCTCAGCTTAACTACCCTTCCGTACTATCTCTTACGGAAAAACAATCCAAGGATTTTATTAGAATGCATGAAGCACAATCAGGTGATAATATATCTATCTCTGATCATTTTGAGTTCACGAAGCACATCATTAAAATAGAGAATTTCAAAACAACTAAGAAGTTTGACATTATCTATTATGATGCATTTGCTCCAACAAGTCAAGAAGAACTTTGGACTCCAGAATTGATGGCTAAGTTGTACGACATGTGTAACCCTGGAGCTGTATTGGTCACTTATTGTGCCAAAGGTTCGTTTAAACGTGCCTTGAGATCAGCAGGATTCACAGTTGAAGCACTAGATGGACCAGAAGGTAAAAGAGAGATGACTAGAGGAAAGGTTTTATAATCTAGTTTATCATGAAGTTAATTCTTCTACGTTACTCTCCAATTGTTCTTTATAAGGAATTGAATAAGGAATTGATTGGCCACCTAAGTCAATGGTGTTCTGTGAAATACCATTCATCTGATTTAAGTTTGCTATATATGATCTATGCACTCTAATCAAAAAAGGCATTTTCTCCAAGGCTTTTTCAGTTTTAGACATTGTATTTCTCCTGTCTCTTATACACATCTGACGCTGCCGACGAAGAGGATAGT
>CAJXUU010000104.1 GCA_913061325.1 uncultured Saprospirales bacterium
GATTTCTGCCTGTCTCGTGGGCTCGGAGATGTGTATAAGAGACAGGTTCTAGATAGAGCGTTGAGTACTGCTATGCGTGTGGCGAATACTGACCTTACCGTTTTGATCCGTGGTGAAAGTGGAGTGGGTAAAGAAGTGTTCTCTAAAATCATACATGAACTGAGCAAGAGAAAACACAATAAATTCATAGCGCTCAATTGTGGAGCACTCCCAGAAGGCACGATCAATTCTGAGTTATTTGGACATGAGAAAGGTTCATTTACAGGAGCTAGTTCGGATAGAAATGGGTACTTCGAGACTTTGGATGGAGGCACAATATTTCTTGATGAGATTGGTGAAATGCCACTAGATACTCAATCATATCTGCTAAGGGTTTTAGAGTCCGGAGAATTTATAAAAGTAGGAGCAAGTAAAACACTAAAAACTGATGTCAGGATAGTTGCCGCTACTAATGTTGATTTAGAAGAGTTAATTAAAAAAGGAAAATTTCGAGAAGACCTCTATTATAGATTGAATACAGTTCCCATCAAAGTGCCTGCACTTCATGAACGAAGAGAAGATATTTATATGCTCTTCCGAAGATTTGCAATAGATTTTTCTGAAAAATATAGATCTGATTCTGTTGCCTTGGACGAACGTGCTCAAATGGTCATAGAAAACTATCGTTGGCCAGGTAATATTAGAGAGCTAAAAAATCTTGTGGAACAACTTTCTGTAATGACAGACAAACCACTAGTCGATGCGGAAGCATTACTTGAAGTAGCACCTCGACTGATCAAAAGAAATCTGCCTGCGTTAACTGATCAACCAAATAAGGATGGTGCTTCAGGATTTCAAGAAAGAGAGTTATTGTTTAAGTTTTTGCTAGATATGAAAACTGATCTTAATGATTTAAAATCATTGGTATATGAGCTGATTAATAATAACGATCTTTCTGTACCAAACATGCAACGACTGAGTAAGAACACCGACTCTTTAGATAGATATATGAAAAATGAACAAACATCTTCAGCCCCAAAAAGGCCAGATAAAAATCAGTTCTATACGGATGATGAAGGAGAAGATATAATGACACGCCCAATTATATTAGATCATGAAAGAAGATCTGAATACCAAAATACTGAAGTAGTAGAAGAGAATCTTTCTTTGGAATCGATGGAAAAAGACATGATTGGCAAAGCCCTTAAAAAGCACAGAGGAAGAAGAAAAGATGCCGCAGAAGAACTAGGCATATCAGAAAGAACACTCTATAGAAAGATAAAGCAATATGAGATCGATGAATAGACTTTTAGTCGATCACAAACAAAACAATTATTTCGTTCGTTAAATACTTATGTTAAATTTATTGAAGTACATATCAAGTTTCGTTTTTGTGGTTATCATATTTACTGGTTGCTACTCATTTAAAGGAATAAGTATTCCTGAAGATGTTAATACATTTTATGTTCAGCAAGTAAAACTAACTGATTTCAAAGCACCTCCGGATACGCCTGAGAGATTCATGGATCAGTTTAGGCAAAAAGTAAGAAGTCAATCAAGGCTGAAATGGAATGATACAGATCCACATATTGAATTCGACTGTACTATCACAGGATTTAATGTCAGTAATGAAGGAAATAGAGCGGGAAATGAGGTATCTCTAAACAAACTGACAATAACAATAAGTGTCAACTACATCAATAATAATAATGAAGATGACAACTGGAAAAAGAACTTCTCATTTGGTATCCCATTCGACCCAAGTCAAGATCTACAAGAAGTTCAGGATGGATACATTGAAGATATATTTGATCAGATAGCAGAAAATGTATTTAATGATGCGTTTACAAATTGGTAAGAGGTAAGTTCATTTTCTAGAATCCTAACTTCTTAAAATTGCAAATTGCAGTGTCATAACGTTATGAACGTTTATGGCTTTATTGAAAATATTACGAACAAGCTATTTTACAAAATGGCAACTTTTCATCTTTACATTTTAGTTAAAACACCTTTATAATAATAGAAGTATATTCGCACCATGAAATTTACAGAACTTGGTCTCGATGACCAGATAATAGAGGCGATTGGTTATATGGGATTTGAAGACGCTACACCCATTCAAGAGCAAGCGATACCATTAATAATACAAGGGAGAGATCTGATAGCTTGTGCACAAACAGGGACAGGAAAGACTGCAGCTTTTATTCTGCCAGTACTTCATAGAATATATAAAGATAAAAAGCCTGGTACAAAAGCCTTAGTTGTTTGCCCTACGAGGGAACTTGCCCTCCAGATAGAAAAACAGATTCAGGGATTTTCTTACTTCCTAGGTATAAATAGTATTGCCGTTTATGGCGGCGGAGGCGGAGAAGATTTCGAGCAACAAAAAAAGGCTCTTAAAACAGGTGCTGACATCATAGTGGCTACACCAGGAAAATTGCTTTCTCACTTGAACCTTGGTTATGTAAAATTCGATACCGTTGAGTACTTTATCTTGGATGAGTCTGATCGTATGATGGATATGGGATTCAGAGATGATATCGAAAAGATTGCTTCTCACCTTCCCAAAAAGAGACAAACGCTCATGTTTAGCGCTACGATGCCTTCAAAGATACGTGAGATGTCGAAAGAACTACTTACCGACCCTGAACAGATCAGTTTCGCAATATCAAAGCCTGCCGAAGGAGTTCTTCAAGCTGTTTATCTTGCTCACGATCCACAGAAAATAGCACTTCTTACTAAATTGATAGCTGACAAGCCAGCTTACGAGAGTATTCTCATATTCACATCTACTAAGAAGAATGTGAATACTATAGTGCAGGGATTAAGAAGGAATAAATTCGCTGCAGAAGGGATTTCTTCTGATTATGATCAGAAACAAAGAGAAGCTGTTCTTGCCAGTTTCAAACAAAAGAAGACCAGGATTATAGTAGCTACTGATGTATTGAGCAGAGGTATCGACATTAAGGATATCAACTTGGTTGTCAACTTTGATGTACCAAGAGGTGCTGAAGATTATGTACATAGAGTAGGCCGAACTGCAAGAGCTAAAACAACTGGAGTAGCTATCACTTTTGTGAATGAAAGAGATATGTACAACTTCCACCAGATCGAACAATTGATCGAAACGGAAATCATGAAGCTTCCACCACCTCCAGAGTTAGGTGAAGGTCCTACATGGAGAGTTGGAAGAAAGCCACAAGGTGGCCAAGGCGGCGGTGGTGGCAAAAAAAAATGGGGCAACAACAAAAACCGAAAGCCCAACAACAAAGGAGGTGGTAACAAAGGAGGTGGAAATAAAGGCAACTGGAACAAGAAAAAGAAAGATTAGACATGGCAAAGTACCGTACACTTACCCTGGATGAATTACAATCCATGGAAAAAGAGTTCGTAGATTTTTTAGTGCTTAATGGAATTCCTGGTGATGACTGGGTGAAACTTAAAAACAAAGACCCCGAAAAAGCAGACAGTATTTGTGACGCATTTTCGGATGTCGTTTTTACTAAAATCTTAAAAAACTGCAGATACATTGAACGTCATGCTCCAAAACAAATAGTTTCTATTTTTTGTGATGAGAATAAGATGTTCCTTATGGGTTTAGATGCTCCAGAAGACATGATTATAGATTTCACTGATAAGGTAGAAATAGAAAAACTGAAAGCAAATCCTCCAAAAGGGTTACAAACGGTAAAATCAGAAAAGGAATACTCGACAGAAAGAGAAGTAGAAATATGGGAAATGCTCAATAATGGTTTTTTTGTCGCAAATCAGAAGCTATACATGGCTCTGTTCACTTAATTATAACTTTAGAGATTCATTTCTATTCAAATAGATCCAACAATCTCAGGTAAAATTGGTTAATTATTTATGCTCAAAGGATTTGTTCACCACACTATACTTATTTCAGTCGTCATTATGTCTATGATGTTCATCTATAGTTCTATGACTCTATTTTTGATGCCCGGCTGGTCAGATCAGTTTGCAGTTTGGGGATATTCCCAGCTATTCTTATATTTCATTGGATCAATTGAGCTTATAATTGGTGTTGCAGTATTTGCAAAACCGACTAGAGTTTATGGGATATTGGGATTAATTGTTATTATGATAGGTGCATTGTATACGCATCTCACAAACGACCAACCAGATGAGATTTATGCCGCTATATTTATGCTTTTCTTAGCGATCAGTACTTTGATATTGATATGGTTTGAGAATAAGATCGATAAAGGGGAAATAAACAGCTAACAGCACCATTATTTAGGATAGCTAATCCAAATATTGTCTTCATAATATATTCCATGGTTACTCTGTGTATCAATATCTACAGGATTTAATGCTCCATCAATAATATATGAACCTGAATGTTTTATTTTATGGTTCATCAACCCTTCCCAAAAATTAATATCTCCATCAATATACATTGCTTTTGAACACACATTTATAATTTCAGCACCACCTTTCATATGTGTTCTAATCCATGGATCATAGATCTTCTCACCATCTTTCAGATTTATATATTCTTCCATCTCCATATTAGGAAATCTACTTTTTAATGTTGGTCTAATTGGAATAATAAAATTCTCGAATCCAATTTCTTTGACAATTCGCTTTGCTTCTGAGATTAGTGTTTTACTGTATCCTTTCCCAAGATTTTCTTTTGTCACAATGATCTGCAAGCCTCCTAAAGTGTTAGGTTTTACTCTATTTTCAAAATCAGTCACGCCTTTTTTTAACATCCAATCCCATCCTTCATTCGGCAACTCTTTCAAGGGTGAATTCCAAAACAATGGAATTGCATTCATGAAACCCAAAAGTTGATCGTCATCAATAAGAAAGATCTGATATTCGGGAAAATAAGATTCGACCCTACCCCAAAAATGTTCAATCACCTTTGAGCTGAGGATTATATCTGGAAATGCATCTTGGATTGCAGTTTTATATCGCACAATCAAATTGTCATCCAAATCTGACAACGTATAGAGTTTTATCATATTGGACTATAGTATATATATATATATTATCAATTATTTTCAGTGTCTTCATTTGGAGATAATCCAAAGGTAGAAATAAGCGTAATAAAAACTAAAAAAGGCTGTCTCCCACAACAGAGACAGCCTTAAACGAATCTAATAATATCTTAAAAGCTTATTTTAGCTTTATCATCTTGTATTGAGCACTTTGTGTATCAGTGCTTATTTCATAGAAATATACTCCCGCTCCATTTACTTTTTCATTGTCTAGTTGGATAGTATTCTTTCCTTCCCTCAATAATTCAGTACTATTGTATACTAATCTACCAGTTACATCAAACACTTTCATAGTCACTTTGCTTGCAACTGTAACAGTCACATCTACTTGTGTGAATATTGACCAAGGATTTGGACTATTCTGAGCTACAGAGAATGAAACTATCTCTGTTCCATTATCTCTCATCTCAATATTCAACTCTACGACTTCTAAATTATCATTCATATATAGTTCTGAAGCCAATCCTTTATTCGAAGGAGATACAGTCGACAGGTTACATGAAACACAATCAAAGTCTATATAGAATAACTCATCACCCACTTCAAATGACTGTGGTGTAGAATTAGCGATTGAGATATTGTAAACACCTGGAGTTACCATATGGTATCCTATACTACTTTCATTAAATACATCTGATTCAATAGTGTTAATCACATTATCACCTGTTAATAAAGTGAATTGTAACCCAGCTGCAACTACAGATTCTTCAGTTACTATACTCACACCATCATAGTTAAATTCTGATACTAACTTTATAGTCTTTTCTGATCTAGCACTCGCAATTTCAGAAGTAAAGTTAACTGTAGCATTACCATTGATATCACCAATTTTTACACCTAAGAAATCGATATACATATTGTTAGACAATGCAAATACATCATAATTTTCTGGTATAGGAGAGGACCAAGGGTCTGTTGGGTCTTCGAATATATGCGCCGCATCTATCGTCCTCCAGCTTAAGTTATTAGAGAATTCTGTATCAATACCTAAGATTACTTTCCTCAATGCAAGCAAATCGGAACCATTAATCGTTTCATTGTTATTGATATCAGCAGCTATGTATTTATATGGAGTATCAAATTCTGATAGGCCTAATACATGTCTCTGAATCATAATCAAATCAAGTGTTGTCACACCGTTCGTTACATCATCATTTTTGTATGTTCCGATAGTATATTGTCCCCCTTCTGGCATCATAGGGAATGCATACTCTCCATCTTCATCACTTAAAACAGCATCTGTATTACTTCCATGTAATGTCATTCTATAATTAGGAATTCCATCACCTCCTATTGTAGTAACATCACCTTGTATTTCGAATATAATATTTCCACATACATTGGTACTGTCTCTAACTTCAGTTTCAACTTTACATTCATTTGTAACATCTGGAACATTAGGTGAGATATCAAAAGGAATCGTATCTAATCCCCCCATGCCATCGTCTACAACTTCGAAAACATACATCAACTGAATTACAGGCTCAACTAGATCATCACAATCGTAAACTACAATGGTATCGTTCACATCAATCGGATCCCAAGAAGCTAGAATTGTCTGGTCATTATCACAATTTCCAGAAATTATTAGTGCTTCATATGGGGACACTTCAACAGTAGCGGTAATTGTATCAAGATATACAATCAACTTAGCGCATGAAACTACAAGTACTGATGTATCTATCACCATAAGTTCAAATGAATCTATTGCAGTGTTATCACAATCATCAGTTGCTGTAACTGTAACGGTATAGTTTCCACCAAGTAAGGTGTCTATTGTATTTATATCCATTTCTACACTTCCTTCATATGCATAGGTAATGTCAATATCATCTACAGCTGAACAATTGTCCATTGCAGAAATATATCCACTTAAATCAAGCGACGCCATACAATTAGATGGATTTACTATTACTGAAGTATCAGCTATTGCAGCAAACGTTGGGTTCTCTGTATCATTTACAATTATCTGTTGCAAGAATGTAAATGTCATATCTTGGCAAATAGCCTCAATAGTATACGTTCTATTAATCGTATCTGGACATCCTTCACTAATCGATACATCCACAAATGAAACTGTAAACTGACCACAATCAACCAATGGAGTCAAACTATCAATGGTTATTTCCGCTACATCTGGAGCACCTCCACCAGTACAACCAGATGTTTCAATCATTGCTGGTATAATTCCATCAACATCATCTTGTGTAAGAGGATCTGCAGGACCATTTATAGTAATCATTTGAACACAAGTATCTGTTGTACCACTTAATGGATCTTCCGCAACAATTGTCCTGATTATTGTACCATGTGTACATTCATTGAGGCCTGACGAATCAACAGAAATTGTAATAACCAATTGAGCTTCACAATTATCCATTATCTCATCATTCGTAGGTACCGTTGCTAAATAAGCCGCTACACTATTAAAGTTCGCTTCAAATTCAAAACATGATATCTCTGCATTAGAACAAACAATATTAGGTGGTATTGTATCTAAAACATATAACGAATCCATTCCACACACTTCACCATTTATTGATATAGTTACATCAAATGGATTTAATTCCACATCATTACAAGAAACAAAAGTTTCTGATAGTGTAATATTATTTGGTGTGCCTCCACATGTTCCTCCAGTAACGATTACTAAATCATTTGGATCTAGGATAAATTGACCATTCTCATCTAGGTATACCGTATCAACATTAAATGAACAAGTTAAGTCCTCGTCAACTATTACATTGAATACGATTGGACAATCAGATGAATTTCCAGCTGCATCAGATACCGTGGCAGTTACATTATAAGTTCCGCCATTATCACATGTAATAGTGTCTGGTTCGAATGTTACAGATATCACACCACAGTTATCAGTAAACGGTGCAGTCAACAGAGCTTCAGTGATCGTTATTACTTCACCAACTTGAATATTTATGTCGATTATTCCTTGATCTACACAAGTAGGATCGACATCATCCACTACAGTTATAGTGTGTGTACAAGTCGAAGTATTATCATTTGCATCTGTTACTGTCCAAATGATCGTATAAGGTCCACCTACTGGAAATACAGCGCCATCAAGTGATCCAGCATTATTATAGTCGTTTAGCATTGTACTTGGTGTACAAGGTTCCACAACACTTGGATCAAACGTTGTTCCAGTGACAGTAAATTGACAGTCATTGCTTCCATCAGCAGAGTCATCAAGAGTTTGATTAGCTACACATGTTATTGCTGGTGGGAATGTATCTAATACTAATAGATTATCCATTCCACACTCTTCTCCATTCGCTGATATTGTAATAGTGACAGAATTACCTGCATCTGAACAATCGAAAGTTGAAATATCAATCGATGGAACATATGTAATCCCGCATCCACCTCCTGTTATTACAGCAACGTCATCAGCATTTATTACTGCTTGTCCATTAACATTTAAGTATACTGTGTCTATATTCAGAGAACAGGTTATACTAATATCCGCAATTACGTTAAACTGGATAGGACAATCAATACTGTTATTGTTAACATCTGTTACAGTAACTACAACATCAACTAATCCCTCAGGATCACAATCCAATGTTGGCGGATCAAATGATACTGTTACAGGACCACATGCATCTGTGTATTGAACATTCAAGTTATCAACGGTAAGGGTAACTGATTGGTCTCCTCCAATTATAATATCTATTGCCCCCCCTTGATCAACACAAGTTGGATCTGTGGTATCAACAACAGTTACAGTAATATCACACGTTGAAGTATTTCCTGCCGCATCTTCTATAGTCCAGATGATATCATGTACCCCCAATGGGAATGTCGCTCCATTAAGAGTAGTATTAGAAACAGAATTTGTAGGATCATAATCGTGAGTGATTGTAACTCCTAATTGTTCACAATTATCAATTATAGCAATTGGATCAAGATCATCGTTTATTTGCACATGATTACAATTTGCATTATCGCCAGCATTTACTGAAAAATCTGGAGCACAAATTATAGACGGATCTATATTATCAACTACTGTTATTATAATATCACAAGTTGAGGTTGCACCAGAATCATCAGTTGCCGTGAATATTACAGTAGTAGACCCAACTGGGAATACTGCTCCGTCTAATGTTGTATTACCCGGGGCACTTGCATAGTCATGTATCACTGAAACCACTATACCACACTCATCTGTTACGGTAGGATCTAGTCCATTGCCTACGACAGTGTGTGCACATTCTGAAGCTGAATTGTCAGTGTCATTGAATGTAGTATTATCTACACATGTCATATCAGGACCTTCATTGTCATTAACAATTATTACTACCTCACAAGTTGCAGTATTATTACTGCCATCTGTAACTGTGAAAATTACTATCGTCTCACCTAATGGGAATGTAGCCCCATCTAGTGTAGTATTACTTGGAGCAGCATAATCATGTTCGATTGTTACATCTACACAATTATCAGCAAATGTAGGGTCTAACTCCGTTCCAGAGTGAGTATACGTACATCCATCGAAAGTTGAAGAATTAACGGTAAGGTCGTTCGCACAAGTTATAGTAGGATCGATTTCATCTTTTACTATTACAGTAAGTTGACAAATCTCTATCATTACTCCGCTGGTAATAGTCCATGTGACTACAGTAGTTCCTAACGGGAATACAGCTCCGAATAATGTACTATTACTCAATGATTGAGCATAGTCATGTGTTATTGTAAACGTTCCACAGTCAGGAGATACTTGTGTTAAATCAAAAGTAGTATCAAATACCGTATATGAACAATCATTAACTATCGTCACCATTGTATCTTGAAGGAAATTCACGCAATCTTTAATAACCATACAGATATCAACATCATTATTGTCCTGCACATCGACTTCGCTAATGCAAGAAGATATATTTCCATTAACGTCAATTGCAAATATTTCTACATCTTGAATACCAAGATCATTACAATCAAAACATAACTCTTTTACAATAGATGTATCTGAGAAACTTAATTCGAAATCAACATCACACATATGGAAGGTTGCCGATGCCAAGGCTAAAGAATCTACATATATACATGCTCCTTCAGTATCTGGTCCAGGTATATCATCTATATCCCATGGTTCTAATCCTATTGCTACATTCTTACATGCAATATTTGGAGGAACGTTATTTGTAATATTTATTGGGAAAGACGTAGTTGTCATCACATTACATGGGTTCATAAACGTCACAACTGCAGTATGGTTACCCATAGGCAACATCTGAGAAAAGGTAGTACTCGCACCCACTCCACCAAGAGTTAAATCATAAACATTAGTAGTATTGAAATCAGAATCAAAATCTATTTGAATTAATGACTGCAAATTATTATCTACACAATCTCCAGAAATAGCAGTAAATGTGACCATTGCACTATCACACATAGTCGCAATGATAGGATCATCTAATCCAGTAACTACAATATCTTCAGGCGCCTTAGTGTTAATTACACTAATCGTCTGAACTTCTGATCTTTCAAATGGTGCTCCATTCATATCAAGTTGACACCAATCAATTACTGTCCAAGTTCTTACTATCTTAAAACAAACACTATTTGGATCACCAATTAATGTGTACAATTCATCATGTGGGCTTGCACTTACCATCTGACATGGTGGTGCCGCTGTATATTGTGGCACATTAAATCCGTCCGGAAGGTTAGATGGATCAGTTAAACCGGTCACATCACATGTATTTATAGTAAGTTCTATATCCTGAGGAAATACTATCGAATTAAAATCAAATGGATTATTATTGACAACTGTTATTGTTTGAGATGTACTTGCAGTACCATCACTATCTGTTGCAGTGAATGTTCTTGTAATTGTACCCACCCCGCATGAATTTAGGTCAATATCTATAACAGTCACAGTATCTACTTCACATGCGTCCGTGAAACTAAAGTCTCCATATTGTGAAAGCGGTAAAAAATCAACACCACAATCTATAACCAAATCAGCAGGTCCACTAACTTCTGGCGCATGTTTATCTTGCACTATTACATTAGCCATACAAGTATTCATAAGACCACCATTGTCAGTAACTTTTAATTCTACAACAACTGGTACGCCCAAATCTGCACATGTAAATACAACTTTATCTGAGAAAGGTCCGCCTTCGTCCATTCTTCGTATTTCAATAGATTTTACTCCACACGCATCATAACTTCCATCATCAATATTGAGCGCATATGCATATCCAATACCATTAGAATTAAGTCCAACTACAGTATTTTGATCGCATATTGCTACAGGAGCTATATTATCAGTTACAGTAACTTGAATTGTACAAGTTGCAGACATTCCAGCACCATCGATTGCTGTATAAACAACATCATATGGAGTTTCAGAATATGGAAAAGTTACCACTCTAGATTCTCCTTCTTTTATCAATGCTCCAAATGGTGGTTTGATCGTATAAGTCAATCCATCAGGAGAACAAGTATCAGAAATCTGGGGTTCTGGCAATGTTACTGTACCAGAACAATTACCAGTCACTGCTGATACATTGATATTATTAGGACAAGTAATCACAGGTGGCTCCGTATCTCTAATTTCAATCAATTGATCTACAATTTTAGTAATCATACCATTGCAATCCCATCTCCATGCTGTCCATGTTCTTGTAATTTTTATTACTCCGTTTATAGTTCTCTTATCATCTTCGAATGTAAGTGCCGTATTGCATAATTGACCAAAGTCTGGGTATACATACTCATTATTGTAAATAGGTACTCCTGTAATTGCCAAATCAGCAACTCCATCCATATCTAGATCGTATGCATCACAATTAAGTGCTGTGTTATTCATCATCAAGAATGTATCTGGGAATATGATATCGTCCAAGTCAACTTTCTCAACGAACATTCTCATCTTGCATACTTCTGACTTATTGCCTTGATTATCAGTTGCTTGATACTCTCTGTCAATAACCGCTACGAATTCATCAGCGCCAGGGTCATTACAACTTAATGTAGTAAGTGAATCTTTGAGTAATATAACACTTGCAATTGTGCCACAGTTATCTTCAGCAAAAGGCCCTCCATATTCATCAATTTTATTACAAGAAACCGTAACATCCTGACAAACAATTGTAGGGTTAATCTTATCTTCTACGAGTATCGCACTCCAACAAGAGTTTCCACTACACGCATCAATAATCTTAGCCGTAACAGTAGTACCTATATGTGCTGCAGTAAGGGTAGCATTTGGGATGACCTCTCCTGATTGTGTTGTTAACATCACATTATAAGCTTGCCCTGTACTGATAGGACTAGTAAGTATTAGATTTGGTGTGACTGGTATTTCACAATCTCCATCAAGCGATAAGTTTATATTTCCTAAGCAAGACATCGCTCCTGAGCTAGTTCCGATTCCAATTGTGTAACTGGCTGGTGCATAACATCCATCATCCGGAACAACAGAAAGTTGATAATTAGCATTTAGAGCCGCAGCATCCCAATTTATTTCTACACAAGAAGAATTTGCATTTGTAGATGTAATCGTGACTCCTAATCCTGCATCCTGACTCCACATATAAATAACATTAGGATCTGGATTGATAACACAGTATTGTTCAGTTCCACCATTACATAATGCAAGATCTCCACTGATATAAATATCTGGATAAGTTTCTGCAATTACATTAAAAGTCTCAACCTCATCATCATCACTTCTTACAACTAATTGAGCTGCATCACCGTCTTCTCTGATCATAGAGATTGTATACATACTCATTCCATTATCCGGAATAATTTCCATTTCGGTAAGAAGTACATCATCACCAGTAGGTTGAGGAATCAAAGCTCCGTCACCTGGTTCTGGACTATCTACACTATAGTAATTATTCTGATCAGCAACATACCATTCATCTCCAGAAGGTCCTGTGATCTTAAATACATCTTCATATTGTCCATCATAAGAATTCGTAGCATTTGCTATACATTCTGAGCTTTCGATATTTGAACTTATAACAACAATTCGTGCAGGATCATGATCATCTTCATCTATATCCTTAGAAGCATCAATCATATTGTCCGTGTCTGAATCTGGAACACCACCATTGTCGTTATTATTCAATTCATCTGGTGTAGAGTCAATATCTTTTGATCCTATATCATTGTTGTTTGCATCTTTCACACCTACTATCTCAGCATAATTGACAATAGCACGAGGTGTGACATCACCTTTCACTCTAACAGCAATACTAGTATTAACTTTATTTCCTTTTGTCAATGGATTCTCTAGAACAAGGGTTCTCTTAATTATTCCATTTCCATTATCTGTCCAGTTATCATCTACAAGTGTTAGATATTCTGGGAGATAATCAACAATATCAACCTTATAAGCTGGTACTGATCCTTGATTAATTACTTCAATATTAAAAATCACTTCTTCACCAGCTTTCACTTTTGACTTTAGAGCCGTCTTCATTAACGCAAGATCTAAATATTGCGTTTTAATCACAACAGGATCATGATCATCTTCATCATTTACTCCATGATCATCAATCATGTTATCAGATGAAGTATAGATTTCTCCACCGTTATCATTGTAATTCAGATTATCAGGTGTACTATCAAAATCAAATGACCCTGGATGGTTGATTGGACTAGACTCCATAATCTCAATATAATCAACGACTTCGTCTAGAATGTTAAATTGATCTACATTAAAATATATACAGTAATCTCTTGACTCACCTGCTGCAAGAATATTTTCTTCTTTGAAGATTACATAATCATTTTCTACATCCCAATCAGGATTGAGGTCTTGATTAAATTTCAGTTCTTTTGGGAAATAGTTAGCTAATTTTATAAAATCAGCATCTGTATTCCCTTGGTTGTATAGTTCTATATCAAATTTCACTACATCATTTCCGTAGTAATATTTATCATCAGCAAGTTTGATCCTTACAGCAAGGTCAAAAATAACTGGCATTGCAGGGTCATGATCGTCTTCATCAATATCTCCTGAATCATTAATTTGATCATCGGTACTTGTGAATGGCTCTCCTCCGTTGTCGTTCAATTCAATAGCATCTGGTGTACTATCTACATCGTGGGCTTGTTCTCCTACGAGATTTAGAGCTTCACTAATTTCGGCAACATTGGCATAGTTAGCAGCTTGGGAACTATTAACTAAAAGCTTAAGTGTTCTTGAGACGTTGGTTCCTGGGAGGATTTTTTGTGTGATCTTAGTAGTTAAAAAACTGCCCACTATTTCCCACCCTGGATTAGCATCTTCATCAAATGTATATCCATCAGGTAAGTAATCAGTAATCGTAACTGATGAAGCTGATACACCTCCTTGGTTATATATTGTAACCATAAAGATCAGTTCTTGGCCTATTACAGCATATTTATTTCCTATGATTTCCTTCTTTAATGCTAAATCAAATCCAGAAGGAGAACCAAGAGCAATATCAAAACTATGATTTGTTTCAGTTGTATTTACTTCTATGAATGAAGTTTCTAAACACGATACTTCATCATAATAAGCATCACAATCGATCATATCATCTTCTCCATTTCCTGCATCGGCTGTGCAAATCGTGTATTCATTATTTGCGTAAGTATACAGACCGGTGTTCTCATCATAAATAGAATTATCCAATTCTACATAATATGTAGTATTTGGATATACACCGTCTAAAGTTCCATTCAAGTCACTATCTACATTGCTATTGTTAAACGCATATACTCCTTGATTATTCGTTACTGTGGTTCCTACTAAGTTACATTCACTATCATATAGATTAAGAGTAATACCTCCGATGCCATTTTCATTGGCATCTTGAAGTCCGTTTCCATTTTCATCATTCCACACATAGTTCCCTATTTCTACTGTCTGAACAGAACATTTAGCAATGATGTCACCGAAACCTGTAGCTTTTCCAAATACAGGATATATAGCATGAGAATACAGTTCAATAGCGCCTGTCTTAGCACCATCCTCAGTACTGTATCTATGTAATCCACCTGAATACGAATCCATAAGCGGGTCATATACTGCAGCTATAACTTCTGAAGATCCTGGTAAAACAAAAACAGAACCTAATGCTGTTTCATTATGGTAAGTTGGATTTGTTGGCCAATTATCAAATCCAAAGAATTCTCCACCACCGGGTCCATCACCATTATCAATTCCTTTACCAGGTCTACCAGCTATGACTCCATTATTCTCTAATTCCCATTCTTGAGTATTAGGATTAAATGCAACCATTAATATATCTGGAAACTGCTGGTCTAATCTGTTGGTAGATTCCTTACAGTATCTATGGCCAATTCTATCAGAAAAAGAAATGATCATTTCTCCTCTAGAGTTAAAATCTATATCGGTAAACCAATGACTAACTGTTAAACTAGCAGGTTTTTCATCCTGCCAAAAACCTTTAAGGTAGTTAGTTCTGAATATTTCATTTATATCTCCTGTTGTTGGGTCTAATGTCATAACAACAGCCAAACTTTTTGTTTTATCTGCGGATACAGAACCTGTTACAGTTCCTCCTACGTAAAGTAAATCATCTTGCCATTCTAATGCAAATATTTTATACTCTTCTGCAGCATCTATACCTATTGGTCTAGGCATCTCGAAAACTTTAGTTGCCTCAATGCTAGGGTCACTAATCTTGATAGCCACTACTAAATTCCCATCCAATACTGGAGTATAAAGCGTTTTAGAATCTGGTGAAATTACAAGATTACCCAATCCTACTCTTCCTACTTGATTCCCATATGAACAATCATGCACATCTGTAACGGTAAGTCCAGCAAGAGATTGAGGAATGACATCATTCACATCTACAAATCGAGTAGTCTTCTTTTCTCCTTCTAGTTCTGTCTTTAATATAGCATAAGGACCATACTTTAGACCAGCATATTGTTTTACAAAAGCCGTACTATAAAGATTTTGATTAATTACATCTTGAGCTAATCCCCACACAGAACCTGTCTCGCTAGCTGTTGTAAGTGCCGTGACTGATGAAGCAGCTTGAAATTGATGCTCTGTCGATATGATAGTAGCAAAATCAGGATGCTCGTCTATCTCTCCCTGTACAAAGCAAGTTAATAGTAACTCTGGATTCGATCCACAAGAAGAATTCTCCCGAGTAAGTCCAAAATCAATATCACAAGAAGGAGCGTCTACAAATTGTACAGATGAATTATTGTCTTCACCTTGGAAACTTGAATAGTATCCATTACTACTTTGAAATTCAAGTCGATATGCTATATCATTTGAAAGATTAGGAATTGAATAAGTTCCATCGATATCAGATATTACTGATCCTACAGAATTTCCATCAACATCATATGCTGTAACTAGTACATTACCCAATCCAGCGTCAGTATCACTAAAAATACCATCATTGAATGTGTCTTCAAATACTGTCCCACTTATTGTGTTGGATTCTGGAGTGCACTGACTCCAAGATTGTACATTGGTTGCCATGACCATCATCCATATAAATATGGTGGTGCGGCTGAATGTAAAGATTGCACGATTTTGTGCGAATGTAAGTTTTCTCATTTTTGACCCTAGTTAAACATTACAAATATTAATTAGATTAATTTTCGTTCTGCTTATCAGTCTAGGTTGGTATTCTTATCATTTGAGAGGTAAGACTCTCATTTGCAATAGATTATTAAAATTCCGATTTGTAAATTTCCAATAATTACATATTACACATTATGCAAATATATAAAATGTTTACTAAGTAGGTAATACATATTACGTTTTATTTTAATTTGTTATACTAATTTGTTGCAAGCGCTCCGTTTTTACTGACAAATCGATGATTTTAGGTGAAATCTTAACATATGCAGATTTTTCTCTTTGAAATAGAGCTTGGGGGTTGAGTAATTGTTTAATAACCTAAGTTCGATTATTCTAACTCATACAAAAGTTTGATATACAATTGATTAAAAAACTACTTCCGCGGTTTTTTAGCGATACATGTACGATTTTCATAGAGAATCACCATATACTGCGTTAGATTGGCTAGGTGTAGCTCGCTACACTGCGACAATCTG
>CAJXUU010000105.1 GCA_913061325.1 uncultured Saprospirales bacterium
CCGTTCAAAAGATTCCATATGATTATTTCAATTTTGTGCAATTTGTTTTACACACTGAGAATAGAATGCAAATAAATGAGTAGTAATACCTCTAAGGTCGTGATTTGAGTCTTTGACAACTATTGGCTCAGGTACCTAATTATTGTGTCTGTAATTCGCTCTCCACACCGTCCGTCGCCTAAAGCATTAGTATGGGTAATTCCACCTTTATGGTTGATCAGTTGTTCTTTGATCTTATTTTCGTCAGGACCTGTAACTATATTCCATCCTTCATCAAGTGTCTCTATCCACTCAGTTTGCCTATCGATAATAATTCCTGGTACTTTATGGAAATAAGCTTCTTTGATAATTCCTCCAGAATCCGTTATAGCAAGGCTAGCGTATCTAAGTAAACTTTGTGTTTCCCAAAAACCTAGCGGTTCTATAATTATCATATTCTTACCAATCAAACTGCCCAACCCAAATTTTAGTATTGCTGCCTTTGTTCTTGGGTGCATTGGAAATATGACTTGACCATTATATTGACTGACAGCGGTTAAGATAGCTCTTAATTTAGAAGAATCTGAAGTGTTCGCATCTCGATGACAAGTCATAAAAGCATAGTCACCAATCAAATAATATTTTGACCTTAAACCCTCTTCATCTATATATTTTGTGTCCATATATAATAAATCAAGACTTATATCACCAGTCAAGTAGACATGTTTAGTGATTCCTAATTTCGTTAGATTATCTACTCCAGTTTGCGTAGGTGAAAAATATAAATCAGTGACACTATCCGTAAGTAGTTTATTTACTTCTTCAGGTATCGATTTATCCCATTCTCTTAGTCCCGCTTCCACATGGACAAGTGGGATATTTCTTTTTGCTGCAGCGATTGCAGCGGCGGCGGTTGTATTGGTATCACCATAGACGAGGATCATGTCAGGTTGCTCATCATCAATAATATCATCAAAGGCTATCAGGAAGTGGCCAATCATCTTATTATGCGGCATCGAGCCAATATCAAGATTGTATTTAGGTTGAGGAATATCCAATTCTGCGAAAAACCCTCCAGACAGATTGTGATCATAGTGCTGACCAGAATGTACGATTGTCTCTTTTATTTTTTCATTCTTGGCAAATGCTCGACTGAGAGCAGCAGCTTTGACAAATTGTGGACGAGCACCCACTACAGTAATGATGTGGTGTTGTTTACTCATTGCTATTGATTATTGGCAACATTATAAATGCAATCAAACCAAGAGCTATATTACAAAGCTGCACTGAGAAAAACATGATATTTGCAAATGAAAATGCTTCTGTTGGTGGAATAGCATACAGGATCAATGCTTCACTGATCAAGAACTGATATGTTCCCATGCCACCCGGGCTTGGAATCACTACACCTAGTGTGCCAAAAACAAAAACTACGAGCCCCGATAGAGGTGCCAAGTCAGCAGTAGGAGCAAATGAGAAAAACATTAAATAAGTCATCAAATAATAGCACATCCATATTATGACTGTATGAAAAATAAATCTACTTGGCGAGCGTAAATCTTTAATCGTCAGTATGCCTTCCCAGAATCCAAGGAGAATCTTCCATACTTTACTACCTATTTTGGTAGCCAGTATCCTCTCTCGATAGTTCCAAAGTGCTGCAAAACCAATCACTGCACCCATGATTAATATTCCAATATTTAATGGAGAAAATAATGAAGATAATTTACCTCCCATCAAATCACTATCTTGGAAATAACTTACAAAACTATCGAAAGAAAGAATTAGTGTAATACCGATTGTAATCAGTAGACAAAGCACATCTATCACCCTTGAAGTGACGATTGTACCCATCACTTTTTCAGCTACTAAACCTTCGTATTTAGCTAGTAATCCTGCCCGTACAAATTCACCTGATCTGGGAATTCCAAGATTGACGAGGTGAGTAATTAGCACCGTGCTAATTGTGTTTGCCAGCTTTGGTGTCTTACCCAAAGGTTCTATGAGCATCCTCCATCGTATCGACCGAGCAATATTGCTCCATATATAGAATCCTAATGCTATGAAGATCCAATTAAAGTCTGCTGTTCCTACATCAGCAAAGATCTTGTCTATGAGGTTGCAGTCAGAGAGTGGAGTTCCATTAATAAGACAGTCTTCAATGAATTTTGCATTGTTTTTGAGATACACAATATACAGTATACCTACCCCAATGGATAAAAACATCAAGATCTTCAATATGCTTTTGAGAGTCTTATTCATTGGATAATTAATATTGAAATGGAAGTATGTTTATCTACTTTGTTGTATTCGTTTGGGAATACTGTGTTTTTCCTTTATGTATAAATAGTAACAAGTCGTAAATGTATGATTTTTTAAAATATTGTAACTACAGATATGGTAGTTATTGCTTTTATATGTTATTCATAAATATGATCCAATTGATCAATATTTTTCATTTTATTAAAATAGATAGACTTAATTTCCATATTAAAAGAGTAATTACTTTTAATTCATTTTTTTAAAACTAATTTTGTATTTCGATTTTATAAATCTATTGGAACATAGTGATTAATAATCTTTTATAATCTTAAGTTCTTCATGGATCGCAACTAAAATAGAAATGAAAATATGAAAGTATTGTTAAAACTATCGTTTGTATTATTTGTCCCCTTAGCTTTTTTTGGGTGCAAGTCTTATATTACAGATTATAAAAGCACGACAGCCAATACTGATTTTATTCATTCTTCAATGAAAAAACTGACTGATATCATCATACATGATATTTTTTCTCCTCCAGTAGCTAGCAGAAACTATGTGTACCCCAGTATAGCGGCATATGAAGCTGGACGATGGATGGACTCAAGTTATGTGTCATTGACAGGGCAGCTAACTGATATGCCTAAGATTACTCCTCCTAAAGCTGGAGCAGACTATGCGTATGGCATTTCGGCGACTACAGCAATGATAAATACCGCTAAGCACTTTATATTTTCGGAAGATAAAATGGATGAGCATACGAAGGTCTATCTTAAATATCTTGACTCACTAAATATCGATCCAGCAATAATAAAAAGATCTATTGCGTATGGTGTTCAGGTGTCAAATGAAATAATAGCATGGTCAGATGGTGATAATTATAAGCAATCTCGATCGTTCCCAAAATTCTCTGTGACGGATGAAGAGGAAAGATGGAAACCTACACCACCAATGTATCATGAAGGCATTGAACCACATTGGAAGGATATAAGACCGTTTGTTATAGAATCACCAGATCAATTTACACCGGAAGTACCTACTGAGTTTTCTATGGATAAGAATAGTACATTCTATAAAGAGCTTATGGAAGTATATGATGTAGTCAATAATCTGAATGAAGAAGAAAGAGAAATAGCTAGTTTTTGGGATTGTAACCCTTATGTGATGAATGTGACAGGACACGTAATGCATGCAAGTAAAAAGATTACTCCTGGTGGGCACTGGGTAGGAATTACAAAAATAGCTTGTGAAAAGTCTAAGGCTTCATTTATGAAAACTTTGGAATCCTATACTGTTACATCTATAGCATTGGCAGATGGTTTTATTTCTTGTTGGGATGAAAAATATAGATCAAATCTTATCAGGCCAGAAACAGTAATCAATGAACATATTGATAAAGATTGGTTGCCAACTCTTCAGACACCTCCATTTCCAGAATATACGAGCGGTCATAGCGTGATATCAACAGCTGCAGCTACTGTTCTTACCTCAGTATATGGAAGTAATTTTTCATTCAAAGATGATACAGAATTGGAATATGGGTTGCCTGCACGGTCATTTGTGTCTTTTTATGCTGCATCACAAGAAGCTGCAATCTCAAGATTATATGGTGGTATCCACTATCGTCCTGCTATAGATAACGGTGTGACACAAGGAAAAAAATTGGGTGATTATGTAGTAAATAACTTGAAATTCAAGTGAAATTATTTAAATAGTTGGAGCTCTTTGAGCGTTTACAATCCAAGTACTCTGTATGGTAAACACGTAGCTTGGTGATTTTTTTTAATGTAAGCAATAAGCTTCCTTTCCAAAATATGCGTTGCCATTCACAAATCAATATTCCTAATTTTGAAAAGGGCGACCCGACCAGTTTTAACTGCTAATGCGTCTTATCAGTTGAGAATCAATACATCTAGTTTAAATGTCCTTGATGTGTTAATATTGATATAAGGTGACAATTTTGTGGCAATTGAACAACAAAAGTCTTATTTTGCGTTACTTAATTGGAGAAGCTAATAAATTAAATACAATCAATTATGAAAAAATCTTTTTTTTTACTTGCTTCGTTTGTAGCATGTCTTTCATTTCAGTCTTGTACAGATAAGGTAGAATCAGAAGTATTTCACTACACAAGTGATGAATACGAACTATTAACACAATCGCTTGATTTACCAGAAGAAACACATGATTATACTTTAGTAACAAATAGACCTGTTCCAGGATTTAATCCAGACTTACCTTTTCACAAAGCGACGTTAGGAAGAGTGTTATTTTATGATAAAGAATTATCTGTAGACGGAAGTACATCTTGTGCATCATGTCATAGTCAAGCATCTGCGTTTGCTGACAATGAAAAATTCAGTGAAGGTTTAGATGGTCAAGTGGGTACTAGAAATTCACTACCACTAGGTAATACTATCGGATTTGTAAAATATTATGGTACGGATCTAGCTTTTCAGTCAGGTTTTTTCTCATGGGATGAAAGATTCGAATCAATTGATCAACAGTCAAGAGCTGCCATCACAAGTTCAATCGAAATGGGACATTCAATGTGGGAATTAGCATCTAAACTTAAAGCTGATGAAAAGTATCAAATCCTTTTTGATAAAGCATACGGAGAATCTAACCCAATTAATGAAGCTAATATTTTAGACGCAATTACAGAGTTTGTGAATAGTTTCTCAAGTAGAAAATCAAAATTTGATAAGTCTTTACCGACTCCACCAAATTCTTTCTCTCAAGCAAATGTATTCGCTGACTTTGAAGATTTTAGTGATTCTGAGAATAACGGAAAGCTATTATTCAACTCCAATTGTAGTAATTGTCATGGCTCGAGTCACAATGCAATCGTAAGATCTAGTGCAAACAATGGTCTTGATTTGGTGTATACTGACAAGGGATTAGGAGATAAGGAAGGAGAAGCATTCTTAAACGGAGTTTTCAAAGTTCCGTCTTTGAGAAACATAGAATTGACTGGACCTTATATGCATGATGGTAGATTTGCTACACTAGAAGAAGTAGTAGATCATTACAGCAATGGAATCCAAAATCACCCGAATCTTTCAGATGTATTAAGAGACTTTGCAACCAACCAAGCAACAGAGTTCAACTTTAGTGAAACAGACAAAATGGACATAGTTAATTATTTAAAGACATTAACGGATACTGATTTTGTAACTGCGCCACAATGGTCTGATCCTTTCAAGTAAAGAATATTCTCTTTTTGGTCTAGTAACCAATAAGCAATAAATAAAAAATGAAACCCTATTTCCACAAGGAGGTAGGGTTTTTTGTTTTCTTTTTAGCGATATTTGTGACATCTGATGCAAATGCTCAATTACACTTAGGAATGTAACTTTATTATTGTTTCATTCCTTAGGAGCGTATCAAATAGAGGGAATTTACAATTAGACATTACAAAGCATGAAAGTTTTAAAATTCGGCGGGACATCTGTCAAAAATGCTGAGAACATCGGCAAGGTGATAAATATCATCAAATCTAAATTGGAGAAGGGAGAAGATATAGCAGTCGTATGTTCTGCTATGGGGGGTATTACAGATTTACTAATAAAAATGAGTGAGCTTGCTGCTACGGGAAAAGACGAATACATCGCCTATTATCACCAATTCAGAGATAGACACGAATCTGCCGCCAAATCACTTCTTGGGGAGAGTGGATATATGAAAGTCATAGCGAAACTTGATGACAATTATGACACGCTGAAAGATTTGTTGAAAGGTATTCTATTGGTTAGAGAAGTATCATCTAGAACTATGGACTATGTGCTAAGTTTTGGAGAAAGAAGTAGCAATTTTCTTATCGCTGAAGCTTTAAAAGTTCAGCATGTAAATGCTGAATACCTGGATGCTAGAAAAGTGATATTTACGAATAGAGAATTTGGATCAGCAAAGGTTGATACAAACCTTACCAATCAAAAGATAAAAGAGCACTTCGATAATAATAAGGGGATAATACAAATTACAACAGGATTTATAGCTTCTGATAAAGGTGGTTTAACAACTACATTGGGGCGCGGTGGGTCTGATTATACAGCAGCAATTATAGCAGGTGCACTCGATGCGACAGATCTAGAAATATGGACAGACGTAGATGGAGTACTAACGAGTGATCCGAGAAAAGTAAAAAAAGCATTTACTTTAGATCAGCTGAGTTATGCAGAGGCAATGGAAATGTCTCATTTTGGAGCTAAGGTGATATATCCACCGACGATACAACCTGCTATGGATAAGTTGATTCCTATCTGTATCAAAAATACATTTAATCCGAAACATCCTGGGACAAGAATACATTCTAAAAGTGATGAAAATTTCAGATCCCCTATAAAGGGAATTAGTGCATTATCTGATGTTGTTCTTCTTAACTTGGAAGGAAGTGGTATGATGGGCACTCCAGGTATATCGGGAAGACTATTCTCTACTTTGGCTAAGGATAAAATTAATGTAATACTTATCACGCAGGCATCATCCGAGCACTCTATTAGTTTTGCCATTGCAGATCAAGATGCAGAAAGAGCGAAGGCATTGATTGAAGAAGAGTTCGAAAAAGAGATCTCGAATCAAAATATAAAACCTATTGTCATAGAACATGATCAAGTAATCATAGCTGTGATAGGGGAGAAAATGAAATCTGTACCTGGAGTGGCAGGAAATCTATTCCATAGTCTTGGTAAAAATGGTATTAATGTATCAGCAATAGCTCAAGGGTCTTCGGAATTAAACATTTCATTTGTAATCAAAAAGAGTGACGAAAGTAAGGCTCTCAATATGATTCATGATTCTTTTTTCCTTTCATCAGAGAAGCGTATCAACATCTTTGCCATTGGAGTTGGATTGATTGGTGGTACTTTACTACAACAAATCGAAGATCAAAAAGAATACCTTAAAAATGACCTTGCTTTAGAACTCAAAATTGTAGGATTGAGCAACAGCAGAAAGATGATCTTCGATGAAGATGGATTAGATGTTTTAGAATGGAAATCAAGAATAGAATCGTCTGACCTTAAGGCAGATGCAAGTATGTTCGTCTCAAAGATGAAGGAAATGAACTTGCCAAATACCATATTTATAGATAACACAGCAAGTAAATCTGTACCAGAATTTTATAAAGAAATACTGAGTGCAAGTATTTCTATCGTGACCCCAAATAAGATAGCAACTTCATCATCGTATGAGCACTATCTTGATTTGAAACAAACTGCTAAGGCAAGCAATGTTCAGTTTTTGTATGAAACCAATGTAGGTGCTGGCTTACCTGTATTGTCAACGCTACAAGGATTGATCAACAGTGGAGATAGAATTGAAAAAATAGAAGCTGTTGTTTCAGGATCACTCTCATATATCTTCAATAATTTTGATGCTTCCGAGCCGTTTCATGACCTAGTAATGAAAGCCAAAGAACTAGGATATACTGAACCAGATCCAAGAGATGATCTAAGTGGATCAGATGTAAGAAGGAAAATTATCATTCTCACGAGAGAAGCTGGAATAGCAATTGAACCAGATGATGTAGTACTTGAGCCTATTTTGCCCGCTATCTGTATGGAAGCACCTGACGTATCTTCGTTCTTTATAACGTTGAAGGATGAAAATGATTATTTTACGGGATTGATTAAAAAGGCGAAGTCAGAAGGGAAAGTGCTGAGATTTATCGCTAGTATGGAAAATGGTAAAGCAAAAATTAGTTTGCAAGCTGTTGGAATAGAAAGTCCGTTTTATAGCCTACAGATGAGTGATAATATGATCGTATTTACTACGAAGAGATACAATGATAGACCGCTTATTGTGCGTGGTCCTGGAGCCGGAGCAGAAGTAACAGCTGGTGGAGTGTTTTCGGATATAATATCAATAGGAAAATAGAATTATGTTAGTAGGAAAATCCATGATGTACATTTTGATAGCCCTGTTTATAGGATTGTTTGTATTACAATTTTACTTTAGGGTAAGAGTAGTAAAAGTGTACCAGAAATTAGTGAAGAATCGGGTTCAATTTGATTCTAGTCATATATTCAATGGCAAGAAGATGGAAGCAGAAATACTTCCAAAATATCCAGAACATAAAGAGGATATATTAAAATTTGTAAAAGAAATGCGTCATTCATTAACGATAGCAACTATTTTTATTGTTCTCATATTTGCTGCTGCTGTCATCCTCAGAACTTGGAATGTTGGATAAGAAGATTAAATTAGGATTATTAGGAGTTGGACACTTAGGGAAGATTCATTTGAAGTGTCTTCAGAATACTGATTTTGAGGTTGTAGGAGTTTATGATCCGGACCTAACAGCCCAAACATTTGTAAAAGAAAATTATGGAATTCAGATCTTTGAATCTGCAGACGAGCTCATTGATGCTGTCGATGCACTTGATATAGTGAGTACAACAATTACACATTATGAATTAGCCATTAAAGCAATCAATCAAGGTAAACATGCATTTATTGAAAAACCGATATGCACTACAATCGAGGAAGCTAGAACATTAGTAAAGGCGACTAGAGATCAAAATGTCAAGGTGCAAATAGGTCATGTAGAAAGATATAATCCTGCTATCGTTTCTCTGAAGGATAGAAAGGTGCAACCAAAATTTATAGAGGGACATAGATTAACTACTTTTAATACAAGAGGAAATGATGTCTCAGTAATGCTTGATCTTATGATCCATGACCTAGATTTAGTTTTACAATTGGTAGATAGTGAAGTGATAGATGTACAAGCGAATGGAGTTTGTGTTGTAAATGACACGCCTGATATATGTAATGCGCGTATTACGTTCAAAAATGGCTGTGTTGCAAACTTAACTGCTAGTCGTATCAGTATGAAACAAATGCGAAAACTCCGTATGTTTCAAGGAAATGAGTATATCAGTTTAGATTTTCTGAATAAAGAAACTCAAATAGTAAAACTTGAACCTGTATCAGACGAAGAAGCAAGTAATCATATGACTATTGAAACTTCGACAGGTAAAAAAATTATTAATATTGAAACTCCAGATATCGTAGAGAATAATGCGATCGTAGATGAGTTAACAGATTTTCATAATGCCATTAGAAAAAACATTACAGTTTCAGTTCCTGTAGAAGCTGGCCTGAAAGCATTGGAGCTGGCATATTTGATAGAGGAGAAAATAAAAGAGTAAGAATGATTATTAAAATAGTGTACATTATTTTTTTTAGTATACTCTTAATCGGATGTAGTACGGTGAAATCTAAAGAAAAAATACACACACTAAAATTGAGAAGTGCTAATGATTGGAACCATGTAATAATTAAAAAAAATAGAGATTTAGAAGGTGAACTAGATACAATTCAAAAAGATCGCTTTTGGGAAATATTGAATATTCCTGATTCAATAAATATTGAATATGTAATAGTTTCTTACCTGCATGGGTATAAAGAGTGTGGTGGTGCTTGGTCAAAAGGAAGTGTCTATAATAGTATGGCAATAGCTATAGAGAGATTAGAGCACTTTCCAAATTTTCAATGGTTATTTTTTCACTCTGGAGAAGTAGAATTAGATCTTTATAATGAAATAGCACCGCATAAGAAAGATGTAGATGATGAAATAAATAGCATGTTTTTTGGCGGTCACACAAGATGTAGTTCTTATATAGTTGTAAGAAAAGATGGAAAATATATTGGGTGGCTCAGTGAATTAAGTATTCGTGGAGATGTACCAAAAATGGTAAAACGCTTGATGTTGAAATAGTTAGAAATGTAATGGGGGATATAAACTAAGTTAGAATCCATTCCAATCCTGTAAATAAGTGCGCTTTTTTCCAATGGCACCACCCTATGGGCATCTGTGTTACATCAATGCCACATCTTTGAAATTCGAAATTCATAATTCGTATTTCCTCCTCATCTTTCATACCTTTGCGCCAGATTTAAAAACGATCATGAGGTAAGCCCGATTAAATGGACGAGTGTCTTCTACTAGAGTGCTCTTAAATTATAGTCATTTACATTTCATGAACGTGAATCTCAGAAGTTAGACCGAAAGGAGACTAATGGAAGAAAGTCTATTAATTAGAACAATCTAAACCTAATCAAATGAATACTAGTTTTTTAAAGAAACTTGGACTGCTCAAGAAGAATGACGGTACTTCGACAGGACTAAAATCATCAAATTCTGGTGAATACATCGAGTCTTACTCTCCAGTAGATGGTAAGTTGATCGGTAGCGTAAGCGTAACTACTAAGAAAGAATACGAAAAAGTAATCAAGACATCTCAGAAAGCGGCAATCGCCTGGAGACAAGTCCCTGCACCAAAAAGAGGTGACATCGTACGACAATACGGTGATGCTCTAAGAACTAATAAAGAAGCACTTGGGAATCTGGTTTCTTATGAGATGGGAAAATCTCTACAAGAAGGATACGGAGAAGTGCAAGAAATGATAGATATCTGTGACTTTGCTGTTGGATTATCAAGACAACTTTACGGTTTGACGATGCACTCAGAAAGGCCAAATCACAGAATGTACGAGCAGTGGCACCCACTTGGTGTTGTTGGTATTATCTCTGCGTTTAACTTTCCAGTAGCTGTTTGGTCATGGAATTCTATGATCGCTTTAATATGTGGTAATACATCTGTATGGAAACCATCTGAAAAAGCTCCAATGTGTGGTGTTGCATGTCAAAACCTATTTGCAAAAGTATTGAAAGCCAACAAAGTACCAGAAGGTGTTAGTTGTGTCGTAAATGGCGATTATAAGATTGGAGAGATGATGACTGCAGATACGAGAGTACCTTTAGTATCAGCAACAGGATCTAGCCGAATGGGTAGAATTGTGGGAGCTAAAGTTGCTGAAAGATTCGGGAAATCTCTTCTAGAATTGGGTGGAAATAATGCAATCATCGTTACGCCAAATGCAGATATGAACTTGTTATTAACAGGTGCAGTATTTGGTGCTGTAGGCACTTGTGGCCAGAGATGTACATCAACTAGACGATTGATCGTTCACGAAGACGTATATGATAAAGTGAAAAAATCACTTGTAAAAGCATACAAACAGATTAAGATTGGTAATCCTCTAGATGCTAAAATGCATATGGGACCTCTTATCGATGAAGATGCAGTGAAGACTTTCTCTGAAGCAATCAAGCAAGGAAAAGAAGAAGGTGCCAACTATATCGTAAAAGGTGGAGTACTCAAAGGTAAAGGATATGAAAGTGGATGTTATGTGAAGCCTGCAGTAGCAGAAGCGGATAACAAAATGAAGATCGTACAACACGAGACCTTCGCTCCTATCTTGTATCTAATGAAATACAAAGGTGGATTAGAGAATGCAATCGCAATGCAAAACGATGTGCCACAAGGTCTTTCATCAGCAATTATGACGACAAACTTGAGAGAAGCAGAATTGTTCCTTTCAAACAATGGATCTGATTGTGGAATCGCAAATGTAAATATTGGAACCAGCGGAGCTGAGATCGGTGGAGCATTTGGAGGAGAGAAAGAAACAGGTGGTGGACGTGAGTCAGGATCTGACGCATGGAAAGCATATATGAGAAGACAGACAAATACGATCAATTATAGTACTACATTGCCACTTGCGCAAGGTATAACGTTTGATTTCTAAAAATAAAATCAACTTATTGATTTTCGGAAGGGTACAGCATTTGTTGTACCCTTTTTTTTGTAGTGCAAAGGGATCATTGAGCTGTAAGATAGGTGAGCCTGGCTAGGGTATGTGCTCACAGATCTTCGTTTTACTTCAGCTCAATGATCACGCTATTCGGCTTTTAAGACCTTAATTACCTATATTTGTAAACACAAAAACAACCCATCATGTGCGGCAGATCATCACTTACAAAAACAGAAAAGGAAATTGAAGCGCGATTCAATGCTACCTTCTATTCTGATGACCTAGAACGATATAATCCATTGCCCAACTTCAATGTGGCACCTACTCATATGATGCCAGTAATTACAAATCATACTCCGGATCGGATCGATTTATATAGATGGGGTTTGATTCCTTTTTGGGCTAAAGATGAAAAGGTAGGCTACAAAATGATCAATGCCAGAGTAGAAACATTGTTGGAAAAGTCTGCTTTCAAGACAGCTGCTAAAAGTCGAAGATGCCTTGTGCCGATGGATGGATTCTATGAATGGAAACGAGAAGGAAAAACAAAAACGCCCTATAGGATTATTATGCATGATGACTCTATATTCTCAGCCGCTGGACTCTGGGAATCTTGGAAAAATGACAAAGGGGAGGAAGTCTTTTCCTTCACTGTAATCACACAACCACCTAATGAATTAGTGAAAGGAATCCATGATCGAATGCCTGCCATTCTTACTCAAGAACAAGAAAAACTATGGATAGATAATGACTTGACCGCTGAGGACGCAATCTCTCTTATTCAACCATATCCAAGTGATCTAATGCTAGCTTATAAAGTAGACAGTAGAGTGGGCAAAGTGTCAGAAAATGATGCAGGACTCATCGAGCCTCTAGAGGATAAACCTGGGCTTGTACAAGGAAATTTGTTTTAAGCATATTCAGATATGTCAAACATCTCCATAGAAATTAAGATCTTACGCCTTTACCTTTTTTCAAACATTTCATTATTGATCTTTCTTATTAATTTCTGTTAATTGCCAAGATGCGTTTGTATCCTATATATATATAATCGATTGTAGTATTAGAGTATTGAAACAAATGCTCACTTTTTTGATCACAATTTAACTATTTTGAATGTTCTGCTGCCTTCATTAGTATTTACCGTCAGCAAATAGATTCCACTTGGCAGGTGCGACATATTTATCTCCTGAACACTAGAATTCATAATGTCGGAACCATCTATAGACTTTACTCGAGCACTCACAAATGATGAAGATGTACAATCAATCTTCAGTCTTGAGTTAACAGGATTGGGGAATACATTAATTTTTAAATCATCTTCCTCATCCAGTGAATTGGGGTTGGCGCAGTAAAAACTAACAGTTCCCGTACTATTGCAATTTGTTCCATTTTCCTCTATAGTAAAAAAATCACTTAATTCTAAACCATTACAAATTGATGTAATAGAACAATCCGACAAATTATCATTGCCTGATATATATAAAGTTTGTGAGAGGATAGTATTTTCTAAGCCAGTAATATCGGTAAGCATTTCATTATCACTGATATTTAAAGAATTAATTTCAAAATCCCAATCTTGATGTCCTATATCTTCTAAAATAGGATTGTTTTTTATTCTTAGGAAACTAGGGAATCCAAAGTCATGCTCAAATGAAACGGACTTCAACGAATTATTGCTTTGAATGTCTAAAACACTAAATGGAATATTTGGCAACCAGTCTAAGTCTGTCATGTTACTATTAGAAGTTAATCTCACTTCACTTACTTTATTTATCTCAGGGAAGTCTATCTGTTTTAGAGATCCAGATCCAGTCATTTCCAAAGTACTTTCAATAACTTCTAAGTTTGGAAGAGTGAAACTTTCTTTTTGAAAGTATCTATTTACTCGAAGGTAGTCTACCTTCCTAAGTGAGTCCAGTTTAGGCTCTATTATTGATGAATCCAAGGGGATTGAAATTGTCAATATTCCTGGTATGATTTCGCAAGTTGAGTATGTTTCATTGTATGCAATTATCGACTCCGTGGAGTTCAGCATGATTGAGCTACTCGGGCATCGCGGAGGCTCTAATCCGCAGCTTTCTAGTATTTGAGCAAAATTGAAACAGTCAGGACTATTATCTATGATAGTTATTCTATCTGTCTGATCTAAGTTATTACATATCCATTCTACATTACAAACATCGAAATTTTTGTTTCCAGCTATCCATATTGAATAAGAAATTGATAATTCTTCTGAGAAGGTCATTACTTGAATCGAATCATTTTGTTTTACATCTAGGCGATTCAGATTTTTCAAATTGGGCATTGAGATATTTTTCAATCTGTGGTTTCTTTCTATTCTTAGTTGGCCATTTGTTATTGAATCATTTGTTAGTTGTGGGAAAGAAGTTACTTCGTGAATATTGTCATTGTCAGATATGGTCAGGTAGGGGAGGTTTACAATTCTTTCAAATCCAGTTATGTTTTTGAGGTTGTCATTGGAACTAATATCAATCCCGTTGATATGATCAATTTGATCTTCAGCGAATAATTCTACTAGATTATAACAATCTTCAACTTTCAAAGAATTGAGACTATCTAGCTGATACAAATCTCCTAAATTATTCAATGAACCTAGTCGATCAATAGCCAATCTATCAAGCTTCTTGAGATGTTGTAAACCGTTGAGATTATCAATATTAAGATATTCTAGAGTCACAGAATTTAGCATTATACTATCATGTAGATCATCTAAATTATCTATCCATATATTTCTTAAGCTCAAACTAGAACTAATGTTTTTTACATTGGAAAATGGCGTTAAATCAGAAAGATAATAACAACTTCGAATATCTAGCGTGTTGATACTATCCAGGTTCTTAAATACTGGAAATTCATTTCCTTCATAATTATCGAGTCTTAATTCCATGATATTACAATTTTCGAATGGAACTAGAGAAGCAGAGCCTTTATAAACAAGTAGTGTGGTGTCTATATATTCTATTTGCTCAAAGTAAGATAAATCTCCGTCGAATTTATTAACCCGAACTTCTGCAAATATTGAATCCGCATTTGGGTATTGCAGCGCCACGTTGTCCATATCCTCCTGTGTCTCGATCCACAGTCGTGTATATATATCACCAGCATAGACACATGGTAAATCCATTAAATTGCAACCTTCTCCATTCGCTCCAAAGAAAAAATGTTCCTTACTTTGGAATGAATTTATGTAATCGCATACAACTGGATAAGCGCAAATTTCAAGTGCAGGATTAAATCTGATTTCAATTGATTCTAGTTGGCTCTTGATATTATTTAGAAACGATATATCTTCCAACAGTTCATTGTATGATATATACAGATTGGTAAGTGAGTCTAGTCCCATGATATCGATTGCTACAATCTGATCACTACCAGAAATAGACATGTACTCTATGGAGGTGATATTGGATAAGGATATATTTTCAAGTCTAGGATTGTCTCTCAGACTAAAATATTCTATTTTCCCTATATCAGAGTTGCTAGTAACACTTCTTAAGTTATCATTCCCATAACAACTAAAGCCTTCTAAATTTGAATTTGCGATGCCGAGTTCAACCTCAGTGACACCACATTGCCAAATGCTTACATGGGGGGGAATATTCTCATCTATTAATTGATTAACATCAGTTACAAGTGGTGAGTAACTCACAATTAGAGAATTAATATAGGAAACATCTTCAAAAAGATCTACTGTAGATTGTGCTACCCATTGCAATTTCACCTGGTTTAATATTGAGTCGGGCCTGATTGGATTTCCTCCAAGGTTAGGCAATGAAATTAAACTTATGTCATTTATATTTGAGTTTTTTAGGTTTAAGCTATTGATATGTTCCAACTCTGGACAATAACCAATAGAAATTTCTTTTAATCCATTAACATTTTCTAATCCATTTAGATTTTTAAGTTTAGCGGCATTGTGTATGCCCAGGTCGCGTATATAAGTTAACCCATTTAATCCCTCTAGCTCTTCGAGACTATCAGCATATATAGTTAAATGATCAATTACAGTGAGCCTATAGAGGCTATCTAAGTTATAGATGTTTCCATCCACAGTTAATCTTCGGATGGAATCTAAGCATATTTTATAATTGACGTTAAATGAGTCCACTTCTTCTTGAGTGCTAAGTGTCACGTCTAATTGCTTGCATATTTCAGAACCAAAACCACATGATTTATAGATCGCTGTGATATTATTACAATTTCCTCCTCCATTACCTGCGATTACAACAGACGAATCTCTAGCAATACTTTCACATATAATTGATAGATTACAAAATTGTAGTTGGGAGTTACCATTTATTGATATTGAGCTAGGTGTTATATTAACATTATCTAAGCCATATATTTCTACTAAGTCTGGATTATTCCATAGTGATATAGAGTTGACAGAATTTAGATTTTCGAACTGGTCCAGATTTTCTACTCCAGAACAATAGTTAATCGATAGCCTCCCATTGATTTCCTTAATGTTAGTAAAATCCCAACTACTAAAATCGTAACTGTAGAGACTTATGTCACCATTAACCACTCCTTGATCCACAAGAAACAAACCTTGTTCGGCTTCGAAGGGTATGTATGAAATGTTTATATCACCTCCTACATATTTGAGGTTGCCAATAATTTTTTCAACACCATGTTTTTCTCTTATGTTTGATATCGAAAAATTACCAGCTACAGATTCAAAATCAGGCAATCTATCCCATGCAAAAATGTCGCTACCTGATATACTAAGATTGCCATTCAACTTAGTGCAATCAGGATATTTTGATGTGAATAAATCAAGACCGTATTGTGTTGAGATTGACACATCATCCTCTGGACATTGACCATAAGCGAAATGGATAAAAAGAACAAAAAAGAAACTTGCTGTTATACGTGAAATGGCCATGCGTGATTGCTTTATTAATTAGATTATGTAATTCGTTCGTTCAAATATAACAATACTCTTTTTATTTAGGATGTCTTAGTGACATAAATAGGTACTCAAGACGCTGACGATCGTAAAATATCGTACTAATAATTAAGAAAGACGAAACGGGAAGGACACCGTATAGAATTTCCTTGCAGGATGACTCTATATTCTCAGCTGCTGGACTCTGGGAATCTTGGAAAAATGACAAAGGGGAGGAAGTCTTTTCCTTCA
>CAJXUU010000106.1 GCA_913061325.1 uncultured Saprospirales bacterium
TTTTTGAAATTCAGTGATGCCTGAGCATCAGTTAATTGAAATAAATGAAAATATCACAAAAAGAAACATTTTTAGTGTTGAGGAGTTTTCGGAGTGGACTCAACAATCACATATATTCCTTTATTTATGATAATACTGAAAGTGAGCTTTGCAAGCTTGAATCGAGATATATCTTTAATAAGGAAGAAAAGAATAGATTACTTTTTTCCGATATAAGAATAGCGCCTTCAAGTAGTGCTTTTATTAAAAATAGGCTTGATCTTATTTCCTTTTCTGAAGATTATGCAACGCTAATAGATGAAATCAAAAAGGAATGTATATGCATTGATGGTTTCAAAGTTGAATATTTAGTTTTTGATGGGGATACAACTGAGTATTCAGCTAGGCTTCAAAAGTTAAGAGATGTAGGCTATAGCATAGAAGGTAATCCTGAATATTATAACCCAACTACAACTTATGCAATATGCTATTACGAGGGTATTTGGTGTTTTGGTACATTGATTAAGAATGATTTTGCTTGGTATAAGCACAATGGAAAACCATGCTCATATAGTAACTCAATTGGTATGAATATTGCTAAAGCTCTTGTCAATATAGCGGGAAAGGCGAACAAATCGAAAAAGCTTCTCGATGCATGTTGCGGTGTTGGTACAATCATGTTAGAAGCCTGTTTTACAGGAGTTAACATTGAAGGGTGTGAGATTAACTGGAAAATATGTAGGAATGCACGAGAAAATATTTCTTATTTCAACTATAGTGCAAATGTGTATCGTTCGGATATTAAAGACATCAGCAAAAGGTATGATGCTGCCATTATTGATCTACCCTACAATTTAGTGAGCAGTGCAACTGAAAGTGATATAGTACACATTATTGAGTCGACGGCAGAAATCACAGATCGACTTGTTATTGTATCTACCTCAAATATTGCAAGCTTAATTACCAATATAGGATTCAGAATATCAGATCAGTGCAGCGTTAGTAAAAGAGGAAAAAGAAAATTCGCTAGAAAAATATGGGTTTGTGAAAAGGACGTGAAATGAATTGATATTAACCAGTTTTATGATTGGTTGGGAATCTTATCTAGCTTTTTGATACTCTATTTTCAATATATACCGACAATGAGGAGCATTTAATCATCTGTGAGCATGAATGTTTCTAATCTCAAAAGAGGATATTATATTGGGAGTCTCGTATTGGTAATAAAATTTATTCAAAGAAATTAATTAGTCAATAAAAAAGTACATTCACTGGGTTTATTGTCTTAATTTTTATGAAGAATTTAGGTTTCTGAATACTCGTTAAGATTTTGCTTAAGAGATTAACGAGACTAGTTATCGACATCTTACTGTGAAAATATCCGCTCTAAGCAAACATATTTCCCTACATTACAAATATTTACTAATCTACATTTAATCTTTGATGAAACAAACAATACTACTCGTCCTATTTATCCTAATAGGACTATCCGATACCCAACTAATTGCCCAATACGAAAAAGATGAAAACTCAACGTTCGGATCTGTTGAATGGAGAAATATTGGACCTTACCGTGGTGGTAGGTCATGTGCAGTGACCGGAGTATCAGGAAAACCAAACTTATTCTACTTTGGATCTACAGGAGGCGGTATCTGGAAAACTACAAATGGAGGACGTGCGTGGGAGAATATATCTGATGGATTCTTCGGTGGATCAATTGGTAGTATTGCTGTAGCCGCTTCAGATGCCAATGTGATCTACGTAGGAGGAGGAGAGAAGACAGTAAGAGGAAATGTCTCGTTTGGATACGGAGTTTGGAAAACAGAAAATGCAGGAAAAAATTGGGTCAATATGGGACTCAATACTTCAAGGCATATCTCAAGAATCAGAATCCATCCAAAGAATCCTGATATTGTATATGCAGCCGTGATGGGAGACCTGTATAAAGGAACTCAAGACCGAGGAGTATATAAATCTATGAATGGCGGGAAGACATGGAAAAAGGTCTTGTTTGCAAATCAAAATGCTGGAGCAGTAGACCTGATTATTGATCCTACTAATCATAGGACTATGTTTGCTACTACTTGGAATATAAGTAGAACACCCTTTTCTCTATCTAGTGGTGGCGAAGGATCTGCATTATGGAAAAGTACTGATGAAGGAGAAACTTGGGTTAATATTTCTGATGCGAAAGGACTCCCAAAAGGGGTGTGGGGAATATCAGGTGTAGCTGTTTCGCCCGTAAATGGAGAGAGAATCTTTGCCATGATTGAAAATAAGGATGGAGGTCTTTATCGGTCAGATGATGGCGGTAAAAACTGGACAAAAGTTAACAGTGAGAGGAAACTTCGTCAGAGAGCTTGGTACTACACCAGATTGTATGCTGATACAAAGGATGAAGATGTTGTCTATGTTCTAAATGTGAGATATCACAAATCTACAGATGGAGGAAAGTCTTTCTCTACACACAATGCACCGCACGGAGATCATCACGATCTATGGATTGCACCAGAAAATCCGAGTAGGATGATCATCGGGGATGATGGTGGTGCTCAAGTCACCTATGATGGAGGAGAAACATGGAGTACATACCACAATCAACCAACCTCGCAGTTCTATAGAATTATAACAGATAATCACTTTCCATACAGAATCTATGTTGCACAACAAGATAATAGCACATTAAGGATACCACATAGAACAACAGGTGGCACAATCGATGAAGACGATTGGCAACGATCAGCTGGGGGAGAATCAGCTCATATTGCCATAGATCCAAATGATAATGATATCGTTTATGGAGGTAGTTACGATGGGTTTCTGACAAGGCTCAATCATAGAACTGGTTCCGTTCGAGCAGTAAATGTATGGCCAGATAATGTAATGGGACATGGAGTAGAAGATATGAAGTACAGGTTCCAGTGGAACTTCCCGATTTTCTTCTCAAAACATGATGCTAAGAAATTATACACTGGATCACAACATCTTCATGTATCAACTGACGAAGGACAATCATGGAAAGTAATATCTCCAGACCTAACTAGAAACGAACCAGAAAAGCAAAAATCTAGCGGTGGTCCAATTACACAAGACAATACAAGTGTTGAATACTACGCAACTATTTTCGCAGCCCAAGAATCTGCTCTCAAAGAAGGATTAATTTGGGTTGGGTCTGATGATGGACGAATCCATGTAACCCAAGATGGAGGCGACAATTGGACAGATGTCACATCTAACAAAATGCCAAAGTATCTGATGATAAACAGCATTGAGCCTAGTCCATATGATGAAGGGACTTGTTATGTTGCTGGAACACTTTATAAAACAGGGGATTACACTCCTCATCTATATGTGACTAGAGACTATGGAAAAACATGGAATAAGATTACAAATGGTATAGCTCCAGAGCACTTCACAAGAGTTCTCAGAGCGGATCCAGTAAAAAAAGGATATTTGTATGCAGGTACAGAAACAGGCATGTACATCTCGAATGATGATGGTCAGTCATGGCACTCATTTCAACAGAATATGCCAATCGTACCTATCACCGATCTTGTCGTGAAAAACAATAATCTAGTTGCTGCCACTCAAGGTAGAGGGATATGGCTGATCGATGATCTTACTGTTATGCATCAACAAAAAGATCTTCCGAAAACAAAACAGAACCACCTGTACAAGCCTATGGATAGCTATAGAATGGGAGGTTTTCAAAGAAAAAATCCAATAGGTGCAGGAACAAATCATCCAGGAGGTGTAATGACACATTTCTATTTGAAAGATTTTGATGAGAAAAAAGATTCTATTTCTATTTCATACATGAATTCTGTTGGTGATACGATAAAAACGTATTCTACTTTTGCTAAGGATAAGAAAAATAAGTTCAAAGTAGAAAAGGGTGGTAACATGCATGTCTGGAATCTGAGTTACGATCCAGCAACAAAATTTGACGGGATGATTCTTTGGTGGGGTAGTCTCAGTGGTCCAAAAGCAAAACCAGGAGATTATAAAGTTGTACTTGATATTAATGGCGAACCACAAACACAAAACTTCAAAGTGCTCCAAAGACCAAACTCTGAGGGCTCAATGGCTGATATAGAATCTCAATTTGATTTTGTGAAATCTATCAATGTGAAACTTAATGATGCGCATCAAGCAATTATAGATATGCGATCACTTCGTAAGCAAATGAAAGGCTACGTTGGCAAAGTTGATGATCAAGACATCAAAGACTATGCAGATGAGGTAGATTCTCTCATGACAAAAGTTGAAGAAGCGCTCTATCAAACAAAAAATAAATCTGGACAAGATCCACTTAACTTTCCAATTAGATTGACGAATAAATTGGCTCACTTAAATAGTTTAACACAGATGGGGAATAATGATTTTCCGCCTACTGCTGCTGCGATTTCTGTAAGAGACGAATTGAACGGAATGATAGATGATGAGTTAAATGTCTGGGATGAAGTTAAGACTAAGATGCTGCCTAAGTTAAATCAAATGATTAGAGATAAAGCGTTAGATGTGATTATTTTGGAAAAGAAGTGATGACTTTGGCATTTGTTTTCAAATAATCTAAAGCTATTAATATCGGTTTTATAATAAAACAGACAGGAATTAGTAAGACGGTATTGTTTTGATTTGGCCTTAGTCAGTTTAGTGATTTGTGTTTCTATTTTCAGTTAAGAACTCCAAACTGTTTGGGGGAAGAGTGGTTGTGTAGCAAGTGCTCGCAGCCGAGTTTTTGGTGTTTATGAAAATTGGAATACAAATCACGTTAAAAACTGGGTAAAGCCTTGATTAGTAGTGGCTTGAGTGTCAAACGCTCGTAGTTCTGATTTCTTTCCTTTTATCAAGAAAAAGGAAAATGTTATTTAGGAAATGGCTTCAACCTATACTTAACCTAATCAAAAATTAATATTATAAAACTAGGAGCATTCTCAATCAGCCTGTCGGTCAAGGACCGCAATGTATCTAAAACTTTTTATGAAAATCTAGGATTCTCAGTCTTTGCTGGAGACATGAAAATGAATTATCTCATTATGAAAAATGGAGATGCATTGATAGGATTATTTCAAGTTATGATTGAGAATAACATCATCACATTCAATTCTGGATGGGATCAGAATGCTGGTAATGTTGAGCCATTTGATGATGTGAGGGAAATACAAACTCATATAATGTCAAAAGGTATAAATCTTGAATCTGATGCGGATGCTAGTACTACAGGCCCAGCAAGTATTGTTTTGAAGGATCCTGATGGAAATAGTATCTTGATAGATCAACATGTATGATAAATAATCGTTTTGTCGAGAAAATCCATCAATTTACAGTAGAGTTATTGTATCACTGATACTATTGTATTACTTTTAGGTTTGAATCTAGAATCAAACTAATCTATAAATGGATAATGCTTACGAAAAAGCAAGTAAAAGAGTAAAAAAGAAAAAGAAATTTTTGAAAGAATTGGCGGTTTTTGTGCCAGTTGCATTAGGGCTTATGGTTTTGAACTTGACTACGGCTCCTAATAATATATGGTTCTATTGGGCTATTGGTCCTTGGGGACTTACATTGCTCGGTCGTGGGCTATACATGGCTATTGAAAGTAAGTCTGGAAATTGGGAAGAAAGAGAAATGAGAAAAGAATTAAGAGCGCTCGGCAAGAATCCTGATGACTATATTGAAGATTCTCTTGAGCTAGAGGACCTTGAGCCAGAATATGTCGAAAAATCTAAAAAATACAAAGACGACGATTTTGTGTAAAAACATTCTTTAGACTTGTCCTTCAAAATTGTGAATTATCTTTTGTTCAAGGACTTCTAATATGAGAAATTGGACACTGAGAAGACATTTTTATAAAAAATAAGAGGTTGTGATTTTCAAAATCACAACCTCTTATAAATTCAGAATTATAGTTCTTATTTATCTTTACCAAAAACTTTTTTCAATAGATCTGTATTTCTTTGATCTACATTATTTCTGATTCCTTCTTCTTTCTTGGCAATTAGAGAAAACATACCTATAAGTGCTTTATTGTTAACGTGATCGTCCAATTCCGGATTCACATCAGTAACGAATGGTAGATTGTTGTATGCCTTTACAGTCTTTTTCCAATATTCTCTAGCGTTGACTTCATCGAGCGCTGAGATAATAACTGGCATAAATGCATCATATAACTTCTTATAACTCTTGTCTTTTAAGTAGGCTGTTGCTGCATCATCCTCTCCTGATAGAATATTGAGCGCATCGTCAAATGAAATTTGCTTCACTGCATCTATAAAAATAGGCGTTGCTTTTTTTGCTGCACTTTCAGCTGCACGATTCATCTTTTCAATAAGATCTCTTTCTACATTTTCGAAACCAGGCACCATCTTTACTTTTGATACCACCTTCTTAGCTTCAGTAGGAATCTCTATTTTGTATTGACTCTTTAGATATCCATCTTCTGCGGATAATTTATCTACCGCTTCACCAATACCTTGATCTAAGGCTTCTTTTAGGCCGTTTGCAGCTTCATCCTTAGATAATACAGGCTCTCCTTTGAGTACTTTTTCTGCCTTTTTTAGGATACTACCAAATTGAGCTGTGCTGGTATTAACAGCAATTAGTATTATAAATGAAAGTAAGCTTACGTTTTTTATATATTTCATGTATCTATTTTATTGTTCTACGTAGTAAACGGACGAAATCAAAAGATGACTTTGTTTTGGTTGATAATATTCTGTTAAATTATTATCAGTCAATGACAATTAACCTAAATGATTTCTCTCCTCCATTGGCTTTAACTTTACAAATATAAAGACCTTCCGTTAGGTCATTGATATCAATTTCACGATTACTAGCACTTTCTCCTGACCTTACAAGTCTTCCCGTAATGTCTAGAATGTCAAATGAGATATTTACACTTGACGCACTTCCAAATTGGATGCTATTGCTTGCTGGGTTTGGAAATAAGTGCATTGCATCTAATGTAGGATTTGAAACCGATGAAATTATCTCTACTCCATCTACAGTAGTTATACATCCGTTTTGATCGATGATGTACACTGTATACATCTCTCCAACTTCCCCGATTAAGAAACTCACGATTTCGAAAATTGAACCATCAAGGCTAAATAAATAAGGTACCATACCTCCTTGCCCTGACACAAAAATTGTATCTTGATTAACAGATGTGAATAGTTCCAGAAGCTCAGGTTCGGTGATCGTAAATGTTTCACTGAAAATATTACCTTCTTGATCACTCACTTCAATAGTGTAATCTCCAGCGCCCAAATTTTCAAAAACACCTGTGTCATTGATTTCTCCATTTAAAGAGTAACTATATGGAGCCAGTCCCCCTTGGATATTTGTGACTGTCAAGCTAGCATTACTTTGACCAAAGCAAGTTACATTGGTATTACTGAAACTGATAGAACTAATGAAATAGTGAATAAAATTACTGGTAGTTAGTGTACACTCATTTTCATCCTTTACACTAATAATATATTCAGACCCATCAACTAATGTGTATTCATTTTCTGTGGAATAGTTAATGCCATTTATGGAATATAAATAGGACCCAGTGCCACCCGAAACTTCAATTGTCAATTGATTCTGATTTAAAATAGCTGTGACTTCTAATAATAGTGGTTCAGAAATCAGGATTGGATTACTTGTTGTTTCCTCTCCATTAGCACCCCTGACAGTAATTGTGTATGTATCTGGGACAAGATTACTGAATACGTTATTGGCGCTAAAGTTTTCACCATCAATACTATAGGTTAGTGGTGCTATGCCCCCGCTTCCACTTGCTGTTATCTCACCATTGTCATCTCCAAAACAACTGATTTCATTTGTGATAGTGGCAGCAATAAATAGACCTTCAAATGTATATGAGATATTGAACATTTGATTGGCTGCATATCTTGATTGATCATCGACTACATCAAAAATAAATGAATCAGCACTTTTGTCTAGGTTGGTTACTGCATAATTGATATCTCCTTGGTTTATATCAAATTGAGTAAATACACTTCCAAGATTCATGTTTTCAAACATTCCATTGGTATGGTTTAATCGTTGCAAATTTCCATTTTGAGTAGGAGAACGCAGAACAAAGAATACATTTTCAGGATCAAGGTTCTCTGCTAAAAGATTGTCATTAGGTATGATTTTTTCAGTCTCTCCTTGCAGTATTAGATCATTGTTGTTTATAACTATCGCTGGAGTGTTAGGAGCGGAAGAACAAGTAGATATGCTCCATTCTACTAATTCGCCGCTATCATCATCGAAAGAATCTGTAATTGTGAGCGTCCAAATACCTTCCATGTTTTCTCCATTAAAGAGGGAAAAAGAATCCATTGGTTGGTAATTACCAGATATGGCTAACCCCCCTGGTTCACAAGAAGTTTCAAGATCTTCAGCAGTATTGGTCGCAAAATCAGATAATTGAATATCAATATTATCATTTCCACATCCCAAGGTAGACTCTGGGACGCCTGGCCGGTCAAAAAGTGTAATAACTGTACCGCTTGGTGATTCTAAAGTTGCAATTAGGTCTCCTATCCACGAATGATTAATTTTTATTGACATTTCTACCATATCCACCATGTTAGTAGAAGTTACATTAACAGTACTGGTTATATCTCCTTTTGTTTCGGGAATTTCGATATTTGCTTCTATTGTTTTGTCAAAACATATTAATCCAGCTGTCTGGAACGATTGTACTTGATTCCAATCCGATTCAAAACAATCAGATATTACTCTTACTCTCCAATAATAAACCGATTGACTTTCTAAGGCTAATCCTGTTATTGAAGGCTGATTAATCATTTGAGAAATCAGAACATTCTCAAAAGAAGGATTGTCAGATAGTTGAACTTCATACTGAATTATTGTTGGGTTATCTTGCCAAGTTAAAGTTGGAAAAACAGGAACATTAGTTTCTGCATCCATTGGGAATAAGTATTCAACATTAGGTGCATCTTCAGGAGAAACAATTAGCGTAATATTTTGGTCGAAGGTTAGATCTGGACTCATAGTTGTTACGACAAGTTGATATCCTCCTGCTTCTACATTTTCAAGTCCAGAAATAATCAAATCAATCAAACCATCTTCAGTAACAGGGTTAGTAGAAAAATCTGCAACGGCACCTATTGGTAATCCTTCAATAGAAAATGTAACTACGATGTCTTCTGCAAATTCGGTGTAGTCAATTGTATAATTCGCTGTTTCTGTCATGCATGCAAGAACTGACTCAGGTGATATAATAGCAGAAAATGGAGCTATGATAGAAAAGTCAGAATCATTAACATCAAGAAAGATACTCGTTGCACATTTTATCTTTATTCTACATTCATCTGAAAATTGAAGCGGAACCTGAACTTCATGTATGCCATCATTTTCTGTGTTTTCTGCAAGTAGGATGTCAAAATTCTCTCCGCCATCCAAAGATAAATAGATATTAACCTCTGCACAAGAAACAGGAGATTGGTCCGTATTTGCTACATCCCAAGATATTGTTTCTGTTGTACCTGCATTCCAAGTTGTCGTAGCATTTTGAGAACTTACTGCAAAAGGACCTGCCTGATCGGTAAAACTGACGGACAGATCATCATCAGCTGTACATCCACCAAATTCATGATTGTCACGTACTGTAACAGAGAAATTCATAGTTCGATTTACACTTGGAAGTGTCTCCCAAGTATTACCATTGTTTCCTAATAAAATAGAAGACATTCTAGGAAAAAATCTTGAAGGACTCGGTGCAGGATTATACGAACGGAACGCTGGACCTACTGTTGAAGTAGATTGCGGCGGCATTGGTGCTGTTTCATTATCTTTTTGCTCCCAACAATAAGTTATGGCATCATTATCAGCATCGGTAGCAACTGCCATTAATTCGAAAGGAGTGCTGATTGGAAGTACAATACCATTACCAAATAGAGGCTCTAGCTCTGGAGCACTATTTTCAATAGATATTGTTTCTGCACAATCGCCATTACCTCCGACAACAAAGTTTGCAACTTCTTCGAGTGATATCGAGTGAAAATAATCATCGCTGTTATTTTGAACATTTGGACTACAGATACCTGCATAACCCATTATTGTAGATGCACTGCCAGGTTCCATTGCTGTACTTTGATTTCTATTACAATCATTGTTTTGGGTATGGTTTCCGCCAAATTGATGCCCCATTTCATGGGCAACATAATCTACCCAGAATGGATCTCCAGTGGGATTTCCTAAGCCTGTAACTCCTCTCGCTTTTCTATTTGTACATGGGCTTCTTAATGAAGCTATTCCACCGCCACCAGTGCTATAGACATGACCTATGTCATAGTTGTTGAAACCTATTACATCATCAATGGTTGCTTGATTTTGTCCTAACATTGTGCCACCATCATTGTTTGTATATGGGTCAGTACTGCTATCAAGATAGATGAGCTCATCAGTATTTGCTATTAACTCCATGGTTATAGTGAATTCTCTTTCATAGATTCCATTTAGTCTTGTAAGTGATGCATTATACTCTGCCAACACATCAGGCTTATTTCCTCCATGAAAACTAGCATATTCTCCTGTACAGGCAAGAGCTAGCCTATATTTTCTTAATTGGCAATCACCATATTTTGCTTGTTCATCTAGGGGGACAAAATTATCTTCAGGTGTTTCTACAGTGCATTGACCTTCTCCGTCATGTAAATGCTTTGAAAAGTCCTTTTTATAATAAACTATATAAGTATCGTCTAACTTCTTAGCATATCTGTCAATATATACTGTTGGATGAGAATCGGATAGTATCATACCGTTAATGCCTCTATGAGAAATACTTAATTTTAGGATTGATGTTGGATCTTCTAAACTAGCACCAGTATATGATTGTATTAATGGATATCGAGCAGCTAAGTCAGGATGAAATACATCACTTCTAGTCATTGAGAATTGTTCGAATGTTCCATCAGCGATTGGAATATCCATGATAATCTTAGCGGAATCATCATTTTTGAACCTATTTGGTGATTTTTCAAGTACGGATCTCATACTTTTCATGCTAATCGTATACGTTTTGTATTTCTTAGGTACGATTTCCCGAGTTAGATTGGATCTATTGCTTGTTATAGATTCTTCATTTATTTGGTGCCACTTTTGTGCGTCAACTTGAATAATTGAAAAAATAAATATTGTGATACTCAGTATTAATAATTGGAATTTTATTTTCATTGAATAGACTTTAAAAATGTGTAGTGAAACGTTTATTAAAAAACATGAAAATAGAAATTATTTAGGATGATTACTGATAGTTTTAATTATTCTTTTGAGAATAGATTTTTGCGGACAGTAGAATTTGAAATACTTCTAAATATGTTTGCTGCAAGGAGGCATAAATTATTGATTTATATCTTTTATGTCATTGTTTGTATTGTAAATGTGCTTAATATGTACTTTTGACGAGATAATACGTTATATAATCTAAATAATCCACGATGGCAGTAGATGAATCAGTAATTTTAAAACTGGAAAAACTAGCTAAAATTAAGTTGACTTCCGAAGAGCGCTCAGAAATGAAAGGTGATCTAGAAAAGATGCTAAAAATGGTAGACAAGCTTTCTGAAATTGATACAAGTGGGGTAGAGCCTCTCGTTTATATGCATGAAGAAAAGAATGTTCTGAGAAAAGATGAAATCAGTAATGTCTTGGATAGAAATAAGGGCTTGAGTAACGCTCCACACAAGGAAGGATTTTATTTTGCTGTGCCGAAAGTGATAAAAAAATAATACTGCATCTTTATTGATGTCAAATAATCTTAAAAAACGATATCCTAATATATGGAAAATAACAAATTAATCTCAATAAAAGATCTAAGAAAGACTTACATAATGGGTGTAGAAGAGGTGCATGCATTAAAGTCTATCACTTTAGATATAAATAAAAATGAATATGTGGCTCTTATGGGGCCGTCAGGGAGTGGAAAGTCTACTTTGATGAATCTACTAGGATGTCTTGATACTCCGACGGCGGGAGATTACTTTTTAGATGGATCCAATGTGAGTATCATGGAAGATAGTGAGCTTGCAGCGATTCGTAATAAAAAAATTGGATTTGTATTTCAGACATTCAACCTGTTACCAAGATTGAGCGCATTGGATAACGTAGCCTTACCTTTAGTATATGCAGGTATGAGTAAATCAGAAAGAATTGATAGAGCGGAATCAGTTTTAGAATCAGTTGGTCTTGGAGATAGAATGAGTCATAAACCAAACGAATTGTCAGGTGGACAAAGACAAAGAGTAGCCATCGCTAGAGCATTAGTTAATAATCCAGCTATTATTCTTGCCGATGAACCTACAGGTAATCTTGATACTAAGACTTCCATCGAGATAATGGAAATATTCGAAAAGATCCAAAATGAAGGTAACACAATCATAGTCGTGACGCATGAGCCTGATATTGCAGAACACTGTCATCGAATAGTTCGACTTAGAGATGGCCTGATTGAAACTGATATGAAGAATAAAAATATTATTCTAGCCAGTGACCCGAGTCACAGATATAATGTAAGTTAGATCGTTCAAAAAGACTTTTAAATATATCTTTGTCCGAACATCAATAATATGAAGATATACACTAAAGGAGGAGATAAAGGTCAGACATCATTATATGGTGGTCGTAGAATATCTAAAGATGATATTAGAATAGAATCTTATGGGACTATTGATGAATTGAATAGTCATGTTGGGTATCTCTTATCAGCCATTCCTTTAGAGTTTGATCAAAAAGAATTATTGATTGAGATTCAAAATAGATTGTTTACCATCGGTTCTAATCTCGCTTCTGATCCACAAAAAAACCTTCCAGTTCCAGATCTAAACGAAGAAGATATTCTTAAATTAGAGAATGCCATGGATAATATGGATGCATCACTTGCCCCATTAAGAGCATTTGTATTGCCAGGTGGATCGGTAGCAAACAGTATAGCCCATGTGTGCAGAACAGTTACAAGAAGAGCAGAAAGAAGAATGATCTCTCTTGCTGCAGTAGAAGAAGTGAATCCAATACTTATAAAATACGTAAATCGATTGTCGGACTATTTCTTTGTTGTGAGTCGTTATTTAGCACACAAGTTGAATCATGAGGAGACTCCATGGGTACCTAGAAAAAACTAAATTATATATTCTTATATAGGTTTAATGTTTGATTCGCAATGAACTGTCTGTCAAATGTTTGGGATGCATAGATTTGACCTTTCATTGAGATATTTTTTCTTAATTCACTATCTTCTAAAAGGGTAATTATAGCACTAGAAATGGAATCGATACTATTAGGATCTATATAAATACAATCAGGTCCACCCGCTTCTTTCATGGATGAAGTTTCAGAAGATATCACAGCTGTTCCGCATAACAATGATTCTGTAATAGGTAGCCCATGACCTTCATAATGACTAGGATAGACTAGGAATTTCGCTCTCTGATATACTTCGACAATCTGATCATTGGTAATGGCACTTCTCAGATGTACAATATTCTCTAGACCAAGTGAATGGATTAAACCTAAGAGCTTCTTCCTATTCTTTTGTTTTCCACCGCCGACTATGACTAAGTCTATTCTTTGACTTTCTGGAATTTGAGCTAGAGCTTTTATAATCGCTTCGAAGTTTTTCCTAGGTTCGATGCTTCCAACAGAGAGCATGTAATTCTCAGGTAGATCTAAAGAGTTTTGAGTTCCTTTATTATTTGCGTTATAAAATTTGGGGTCACAAGTATTGTAGATTACTTCTATTTTATCTGGATCTACTGCATAATATTTAATTATATCTACCTTGGTGTGGTTGCTAATTGCAATTATTTTGTCAGCTGAATTTATGCTATGCTTCCATTTTAGATTATAAATCGCTCGATCGAATGCTGGAAAGTATTCTGGAAATCTCTTAAAAATTAGATCATGGATTGTGACCACCTTTGCACAATTAGCATTTTTGATATTTCTTGGTAACTCATGGGTAAGCCCATGATATATGTCAATCTTATCTTTTCTGAGATCACTCGAAATGCCATATGTACGCCAGACTGACTTATTAAAAGCGGTTGATTTATGAATTGAAACATGATTCAAGTTTCTGAACTCAGATTCATATTCAGGCAATTTGATAGAAGGTGTGTAAAGATGATATGATTCTGAAGGGCAAAATTCATTCAGACAATTCACAAGGTTACGACTATAGCTACCTAGCCCTGTTTTATTGTTGAATAGCCTTTTTGCATCGTACCCTATATTCATCTACTACATTTGAGCGATAAAGATATATGATTTTATCTGACTTGGAAAAAACAGCATTTGAATATTTTGCCTTACAGCTACTTACTATTAGTATCATAAATTATATATATCACTGAATCAATACAAACTTATATCTAAAATTAGAATCCGGTACTCTCAAGAAATAGATACCTGGTGGCATATGATTTAAAAATATCTTATTGTTAGAAATTATTCCTTCATCAATTATTTTTGCAGTTATATCCAAGATTTGATATGTAGCATTAGTAGATGGAAGTCCTTCTATATTTAAAATACCATTGGTCGGATTGGGATATACTCTTATATTTGATAAATCCTCATTTATGTTTTGACTGGACAGTTTTGTACAGGCTTCGATTACTTCTTGTAATGAATTACAGCCAATTCCATTGGTTCCTACTTTTATATATTCTGGGTATAGCTTGATGTATTCACATATGAATTCATTAGCGCAATCCATAGTCTTATCAAGGTTGGGAATATTGGGGAAACCTAGATAAACAGAATCTACACCTGATGGTTCTATCTTTTCTAATCCATCTAAATTGACTAAATCCTCGCCTATATATATAGTTAAATCTCTACCCACATTTGTTAAAGACTTAAAGTTTGATAATGTCTGTACATTGGTGCCTCTATTCTCAAAACCTCTTGTAACTGTTTTTAGCTTTCCAAACCCACCAATATTGTTGAAGTAGGAGCCCGAGAAGGTTAACCGTCCTTCAATATGTGTCAATTCAGGAAATGAAGCTACCTCATTATGATTTAATTTCATGTTAATGAACACTGGGCCTCCTATATAGGATAGGCTATCTAGACCTGACAAATCTTTTATTCCTAAATGAGCCTCAAAACCAAAACCACCGATAGATTTTAGATTATTAAGCCCTTGTAGGTTTTGCATTTTTGAGGACGCTATAATAGTTAGATTATTGCCGATTGATGTCAATGACAGAAATGAGGGTAACCTTTCTATGTAACCTAAATTATTGAAAGCAATATAGCCATCCACGGTATGGAGCTGGTCGAAATCATTGGTATTATTAAGAAGTTGTGATTTTATTTCAAAATTTCCATGTATGTATTCAATATTAGAAAACGCATCTAAAGACCTCAAAAGGCGATTGGTCAGTATAAGGTGCCCGGCTAGGGATTCGTTACCATTTAAATGTTTTAGTTTATGAGCACCAGATATGATCTCTAGGCTATCATTTTGATCAATATCTATATTTAACACATGAGTAAGAGAGTCCAAATGAATCTCTTTTATTCTATCATTTTCAGTAATGTGTAGCTGGCTGGTTAATGAGTCTATGTGTTTAAGGAAGCCTACATCTATCAAGTTTTCATTCTTTTGCAATATCACACTTGTCGAGATGGACGCATCAGCAAGAGCATCTAGTGATGTGATATATTTACAATTCTGGATAACCAATGAACCAGTTATTGTTTGAAGATTTGATAGTGCTTCTATATTATCAATATTTACTCCTAATAGTCTTAGGTCTCCATTTATAAATTTGATATTGGAAAGTGGGCTGAGGTCAGTTATATCTTCACCAATCAATGATATAGTGCCAGTAGAATCACAGTTTGGGTTGTTGGCAACAAAGGTATTAAGATGGGCTTGAGCAAACCCAGTAAAGCCTGTTTCAAAACAACTCTGAGCCTGAGAAGTAAGAGAAGATAAAAGTATAAATATGCTTATTTTAATATTTTTCATATTCAAAGTGTTTATTTGTGAAGTAGTAATGAGGAGATAAAGATTATCTCCTCATTACATGTATTATTAATTTCCAAATTCACAAGAATTATTGAGCGCCTGTCCCGGGACTGGGTGATCAGGAGTAGTCCATCTAATCAAGTCACCAATCGTAGGGTCTGGATCACTCCATGTCATACCATAGCAATCATTGCTACCATTGACAGAAAGAATGTTAATATTAGTATCATCAAACATAAACATAGGGAGAGGATCTAGAGGAAGTGGATTTCCAAATTGATCAACACATGGATCTCCGTTGGGAAGCAAACATTCTTTAACACAGAGATCCAACCCTAATACATCACTTGTGTAGAAAGTGCCCGTAAATCCTGCGCTATTCATGGCAGTTAAAAGTTCTGCTGCTACAGCGTTAAATCCACAAGGAAGACCATTAGTACCAAAACAAGTCATAAGTACAGTTTGAGTGAAAGGAATTGTTTCTATTGAACCGTCTTCGTGCTGTATTGTAACACTTTCTACACAATTAATAGGTCCTATAAAGTCTTCCCAGCACATGTAAGAATAACAGCCGGGGCAAATTTCAGTTACGATAGCGGAGTAATTTGTTTCGCATAAAGTTTCGTTATTAGCATCAACATAGGTGATGATTACATTGTGTAGACCTAGTTCATCAAAACACCATTCAAATTTACCGTCAGGTTCATCAAATGAAGTAATATAAGATGACACACCTTCAATGGCTACTATCCAATATACCCAAGGAAAATGACTTGGATGACTAGGTATTACTTGAAATTGATAACAACATTCAACCGATGTAGGTTCTGTCAACCACCCTTGATTCATACAGTCGGGAGGTGAGACTTGTGCCTGTCTCTTATACACATCTGACGCTGCCGACGAAGAGGATAGTGGAGATCT
>CAJXUU010000107.1 GCA_913061325.1 uncultured Saprospirales bacterium
TTTCAGGTTATACAAAATGAATATTTAGAATATAAGATTTCAAATTTGGTTATCTATAAAGATAAAAAATGATTATGACTTGTATCATTAGGTTGGAGGGATGATATGATACAGTAGAATAAATTAAAACAAAATTCTATTAATACATAGTAAAAATAGAATTTCGTTTTAAACTTCAACTTCAGAATCCTGCTTCATTTTCAGATAACAAGAAAGTTTGGAAAAATTATTTTTCCTTTATCGGAATAGATAATTTGACTTTCTCCCAGGCCATAACAATTGAATTTGTAGTGAGTGAATAGTTCAATTGTTCTTGGTTAGAATCCGCCCATTCAGGTTTAATGTTCAAACGAAGTGCATCTTGTTTTTTATCGTAACTGTATGCTCCCCATTCCGCATTTTTTTTATTGAATATAACTGCCCAGTCACCTTCTTCTTTCGGAATGATAAAAAAACCATATTTACCAGCAGGTAATTCTTGGCCACCAATGCTTACATCTTTGTCAAAAGATATTGTCGTATTCGTATTTGCTCCGGCCCTCCAAACGACATCATAAGATTCCAGTCCTCCCCAGATTACTCGATCTTTTACAGATGGTGCACCATAATCTATTTTAACATTGGTTCCGAAGATCTCTCCCTCTGTTTGGAGCCTGGGACTTTTTTGAGCCTCTAAAGAAAAAGACAGAAAAGTAATAAGGCCAAAGAGTAATAAAATATTTTTCATAAGTTGTAATTATTATTTAATTAGTTAATGAATACTCAATGATAACAATGATCTATTAGATAGGGTTTTTTTCCAGATCTTTTAAGAAGTATTTATCAAAAAAATAAGGAATAATTTTTCTAAATTCTGCAAAAGTGGGTAAGCTTTGATGTTCCAAGTTCCAAAAGAGTTCAATCGTTTAAGAAAGCAACTTGTGGGAAAGGTGGTTTATATGTTTTTGGCTTTTAATCTTTTATCGCTTTTTAAGATACCCCTGCAATGTTTGAAAATCAATAAGGTTTAATCTCCATAAATGATTGTAAACATTTTGATTAAGGAATATATGATCTATGTTTTTGTGGAAGTTTTTATCTTTAGAGTGATAAGACAGTGTAGACCATGACCCATTCAATTGATTTATATGTTATTACACGTTTATTATCCGAATATGCTCGGATATATTGGCTATGCATACAGGGTATGCAAATGACTATAAATTAATTAGTTATTACTTTGTGGTCTTGGATGGATAAAAGGAGTAAACACAAGTGGATGGCGGAAGTTGTGTTTATACAAATGATGGCAGTAATTGGAAAAAACGAGCATAATGAAACTTGAACTATATCAAATAGATGCATTTACAGATAAAACGTTTGGTGGAAATCCAGCTTGTGTTGTTCCTTTAACAGATTGGTTACCCGATGACATGTTATTGAAAATCACAAAAGAAAATGCAGTTGCTGAAACTGCATTTTTTGTAGATAAAGGGGATAAAATACATTTACGATGGTTTACGCCAGAAATTGAAATGGATTTATGCGGTCATGCAACACTTGCAACTGCTCATTGTTTAAAGTCAATTTTAAACCATTCTAATGACAAGATAGTATTTGAAACATTAAGTGGAGATTTGACTGTTTTAGTAGAAAATGATTTATATCACTTAGACTTCCCTTCACGAATGCCTGTTGTTTCAGAGCTGCCAGAAATAATCAAAAAATCTCTGAATATACAACCGAAAGAAGTTCATAAATCAAGAGATTATGTATTGGTTTACGATACAGAACAAGAAATTAAAAATATCAAAGTTGACAGACAAATATTTGACCAAATAAATCTTGACCCTGGCGGAGTTGTTGTTACAGCAAAAGGAGAAAATTATGATTTTGTATCAAGATTTTTTACACCACAGGCATCAATATTGGAAGACCCTGTAACAGGTTCTGCACATTGTTCATTAATTCCTTTTTGGTCGTTAAGGCTCGGAAAAAACAAGCTAAATGCAATACAAATTTCAGATAGGGTGGGAAAATTACAGTGCCAAAACAAAGAAGATAGAGTAATTATTAGCGGTAAGGCGAAGACCTATTCTATTGGAAACTTATGGACGGAATAAATTTCGAATATCATTTTTTAAGTGATGATCAGGATTAAAACGGTTAAATAAATAATTACTTTTTTTTCTGACAAAAGAGGAAAGTAATTGGTTTTTTATTTCATTAAATTTCGACGTTTGAGCATTTGGAAAAAAGAAGTTTTATACGAATTGTTAATAGGTAAAATATTTGGTCCCAGAGGTATCAGGCCCTGAGATCAAAAACCTTAAAGATAAAAATGAATTCTCCACCTCTATTTCTTCAATATTAGCAACGGTAATTTACTAACAACTGCCATCTTTTCACTTATATTATCATCATAAAGATGTTCAAAGAATTTCTTTTTATGAGTGGAAAGGCTAATCAGGTCCATATTGTGGTTAATACAATAATCAGAAATACCTTGTGCAATATCATCACTCTTTATGGATGCAGTAGTAATCAATGCTGTTGGATACAGTTGACTTATTAATTCTGTAATATAATAACCTGGATCAGGAGTACTTCCATCTTCTACATGAATGAGGTGAATCTCCGCGCCGAATTTTTCTGCTATAGAGACTAAATCACCTAGAACTGCTTTATCTTGCTCGATGTCTTCGTAAGCGTAAGCTATTTTATATATGCCTTTATAGCTGGCTCCTTCTGGGACCAATAGGACAGGTGAGGGAGACTCATTCATCACTTTTGTGGATACAGATCCAAACCATTTTCTAATAAATCCTGTCTGACCAGTGGTGCCCATAATAGTCAAAGATGCATCATTAGCTTCAATGGAATCTAGAATTTCATCTCCAGGGAATCCTGTTCTGAATTCGCTATCAATCAACGAAACTCGCATAAGATCACTTCCCCAATCGCTATCGAAAGTAGCCACTAAATCTTCAAGATAAGATTCTTTCAGCTTGGCCACATCAATATCTACCGTTGCAGCTTCGGTTACTTCTCTGGCAGATGGAAAGAACACATGTATAGCTTTTGTGATGGCTCCAAGATCAGTCGCCAACCGATGTCCATACGCAAATGCATTGGTTGATATATCCGAAAAGTCAACAGGGATAACAATCTTTTCAATGAGTCCGAAGTTGCTATCTTTTAATATAGCACTGACTACTTTTCTAAGAGACTTATTGAAACTTCCATTACGACCAATATTATATACTTGGTCTTTATAGATTACAGCGGGTACAGATTCAATTCCATCCTTCAAGAATGAATCTATGTCAGTATAATCATTTACCGGTATTGAAAGACCTGCTTTATTGAGATATTCTTTGAGTACAGATGTGATCATCTGATGTTTCGATGTTCCTGTTCCTAGAACTTTTATTTCAGTCGTATTCTGCATATGCTTCATTGTCTTTCGCCAGATTAATTATAATATCGTGAGTTGTAATTATTCCCACTAGTTCGCCTTTGTCTACTACAGGAATTGCATGAAATAGATTTTCTTTGAATATCTCAAGAGCAATATTTATTCTTTCATCAGAATTCATAGTTGCTATCCCTTTAGTCATGATATAGCTTACCTCATAGTTATTCATTCGGATATTTTCGATCTTTTCATCGTCTCTATCGTCCAAGAATCCTCTTCTGAAAAATAAATAATCACTCATAGAAACTATTCCTAAAAGTGTATTGTCAATTGCTATTGGAATATGATGTACTTTATGCTTGTCAAATATTTTGGCAGCATCACCTATAGTTGCTGAAGGTGTTAATGTGAAGGGAGCTTTGGTCATTATTTCGCTTATAGGTCCTAGTAGATTCATAGTTTTACATTTTCAAACAAATCTAAGGTTGGTGCGTAGATCTATGGATGATCCAGATCATATTGACTTATGATATTGGTCAATAATTGAGATGATTTAGATTAATTATCTTAGCGAATGAAAACGGAGATAAATGACGAATGATAATACAGATTTTTTGATGCAATTAGAAGCAATAATAGATACTGCAATAGATGGAATATTAACTATTGATACAAGAGGTAATGTAGAACGTATGAATCCTGCGGCGGCTAATCTCTTTGGCTACCACACTGACGAAGTACAAGGTAATAATATCAAAATGCTGATGCCAGAACCGTATCACTCAGAACATGACGGCTATCTGCATAGGTACAACACCACTAAAGTCCCGCATATTATTGGCATTGGTCGAGAAGTAAAAGGTAAACGAAAGAATGGAGAAGTATTTCCATTTCGTCTGGCGGTAAGTGAAGTGATATTGAACGATCGGATAATATATACTGGAGTTATTCATGACTTGACCGAGGTCAAAAATGCTGAACAACAGATAAGAGAGCTCAATAAAAATCTAGAACATACCGTATCACAGCGAACATACGAACTAGAGAAAACAGTCAATAAATTATTGTCTACAAATAGAGCCTATGAGTCCGAGATCTTAGAGCGAAAAATAACAGAACAGAAACTAAAGGACAGTGAGGAGGAATTGACTAGGTCTCTGAGTAAAGAAAAGGAACTGAATGAGATGAAATCACGATTTGTTTCCATGGCCTCACATGAATTCAGAACTCCATTGACATCAATATTATCTTCTGCGGCGATCATAGGCAGATACGACAAAGAAGGGCAACAAGACAAAAGAGAAAAACATGTAAATCGAATCAAATCCTCAGTGGCCAATCTTACTGGGATATTGAATGATTTCTTATCTTTAAGCAAACTAGAAGAGGGAAGGGTTGAGGTCAATTTGGCAGAGCTCAATTTAGATCTGTTGTGTCAAGAAATAATAGAAGATACCAAGCAACTACTTAAATCTGATCAAAAAATAATACATAAAGTACACGGAGATGATCCACATGTTATAGTTGATGAGCGAATCTTAAGAAATGTGATCTTCAATCTTATCTCCAATGCGATCAAGTATAGTAATAAAGATATCTCCTGTGACATATACTTTGAAGAAGATCACTTCGAATTGGTCGTAAAAGATCATGGCATTGGTATTCCTCTTGAAGATCAAAAGCATTTATTTACTAGATTTTTTCGAGCTGATAACGTTACGAATATTCAAGGGACGGGTCTTGGATTGAATATAGTGAAAAGATATGTAGAGATACTTGGCGGGAAAATCCGATTTGAAAGTGAACATGAAGCGGGTACTTCTTTTTTTGTAACAATTCCATATATTAAAATATAAAAACAAATTACAATGAAAACGATAGCAATCATAGAAGACAATGAAGAAGTGAGAGAGAATCTGGCTGAAATATTGGAACTGTCTGGATATAAATGCATTACAGCTGAAAACGGAAAGGTGGGCGTGAAAGCGGTTAGAGAGCATAAGCCTGATCTGATACTTTGTGATGTTATGATGCCTGAACTAGATGGATTTGGGGTGCTAAAGATTCTAAACCAAGATCCTGAATTAATGCATATCCCATTTATGTTTCTCACGGCTAAAGCTGAAAAGTCTGATTTTCGGAAAGGAATGGGACTCGGAGCGGACGATTATATAACTAAGCCATATGATGATGTAGAATTGCTCGATGCATTGGAAATGAGACTCAATAAAGCGAGTAAACTCAAAACTATTGATAACAGTGATAAAGGAATTAGACGTTTTTTTGATGTTGCTAAAGGAGAAAAGGAATTAAGTAAGTTATCAGAAGACCGAGAAGTTCGTACTTACCAGAGAAAAGATACAATATATCAGGAAGGTCAATATCCCAAGTGGTTGTATCATGTTGTGCAAGGGCAAGTGAAAACGATTCAGACTAATGAATTTGATAAAGATCTGATAACTCATGTATACGGCGAAGGAGATTTTTTTGGTTTTATGCCACTTCTTAGCAGTTCAGTATATAACGATCAAGCAATTACTTTAGAGGAAACAGTATTGAGGTTGATCCCTGTTGAGGATTTTAAATTATTATTGTTTAATAATCGAGATTTTGCCGCTAAATTTATTAAAATGCTTGCGCAGCATGCGGATCACAACGAAAAACAGTTAATTGATCTTGCGTATAGTTCTGTCCGTAGAAAAGTGGCAAATGCTCTCCTTTTACTCGAACATAAAGCTACTGATGGTAAGATTAGAGTAATGAGAGAAGATGTAGCGGCCATGGCAGGTACAGCAAAGGAGACCACTATACGTACATTGTCAGATTTCAAGAATGAGGGATTGATAGAAATAGCATCTACGTATATTTCTATCATCGATGAAGAATCGCTGATCGAAATGCCTCAGTAGGACGAATGATTAATGTCATACTCGTTTATGATCCGAGTCATATAATAGAGATGTTCAACTAACGATATTTGAAGTGTAATAATTAAAGATAATTAACCACAAAAATATATCGTTATGACATACTATACAGCATCATTTGAAACAGTAGTACTTCGATTCGCTCTTATGATGGCAGCGGTAATTGTTCCATTTATTATAGGAGTACCAATCTTAGCTATCATCTCACTACCAATTTTTCTTGCAGCTATGACCGCGGTAACATTTTTTCCACCAAAGTCAAAGGCAAAAATATTAGCTATTACAGAAGATATCAATAAGACAAAAGCTGCGTAAGTTTATGTAGCATTGAATTTGAATTAGTTATAATACTCTTAGTAGTCTATTAAGAGTATCTATGATAGATTTATGGAAGTTGGTTACTGCATCTATTAATTTGGGTGCAGTTTTTTTTATTGCCTTTTCAGTTTTATATACTTGTTAGAGATTAGGAGAGAGTCCTTAGTCTAAGCTGTAAAGTTGTAATGTTGTAATGTTGTAATGTTGTAAGATTGTGAGGTTGTAAATCGTAAATGGCTATTGTTAGATTTTAAGCTACTCTAGAAGGTGAATCTTTTCTTCGAGACGACCAATGACCTAGCCAGTTTAGGTATTCTTCCTTACACTTTATCATGATGAATGACACTTCACTCAAACTGTCTAATCTTGCAGTGGATTGGGCAGTGATATAATTCTGTAATTCTTCCAATAGAATGCCAGGACAAGATAAACTCTCAATATTACTAGAAGCCAAACTTAAGTCTATATAAAAATCCAATTGAGATGGATTTATAATCAATCCATACCCTTGATCAATACAAGAAATGATAATATCATATTCATTTCCATCTAAACTTGAATAATCTACAAATTCTATGTTTTTCCCATTTATTAATCTTCTGGCTTTCAATTCTGTTCTATTCATAATCGATACAGATCCAAATTGAAACTTGGGCAAATACTTAACAATTTGAGCTGCCATGTCTCCAGCACCGATGATCAAAACAGATTTGGTTTTGAGGTCATTCTTTTGAATATGTTGGTAGATAGATTTGAGGCTATGGTAAGCCAATGAAACAGTAATATTTCTATATTCAGTATCTCGACATACTTGCTTATGAAATCTCATTACTGTCTGATAAGCTCTCTCAAGTAAAGTGCTCATGCTTTCATTTGTTCTTGCAGACTCAAAAGCTTTTTTGAGCTGACTTAGTATCTGATCATCACCCAAGATGGCGGACTTGATACCAATGCATAGTTGTAATATATGATTGATACAAATATCAGAACCTAGATATGTTGTGATTGATTTTTGATTATTTTTATCAATGACCTTTGCTAGTGACTTCCATTTTTTAATAATTAAATCTCGGAGATCTTCTTCGGCATCGTAGTAGATTTCAAGTCTATTACAGGTTGATAAGTATACATGACCATGTACACCCAACACATACTTTATGTATGAAGATAGTTCATCATACTGCTCAGTATTCAATGCAAATGCTTGCCTTTCCTTGCTCGAATGTGACGTATGGTCAATCGATAATATTTGTAATTTTCTCATGTATCAAATAGCTTTGCTAAATACTTCTTTGTTGTTGGCCGTATTCTGAAAAATAGGGTCAATAGCGGCGCATATATTTCTGATAAACAGTCTGCCGTCTGGTTTTATAGTTATACTATTTGATTTGTAAGAAACAAGACCATCTTTAACCAAATCATCTAGGTTCGGTAGGAGTTCAGTGATCATTTGGTATTCTTCGAGGGAATTCCATTCGACATGATCTTTGCACATGAGACTTAAGATGATAGTTCTCATCATTTCTTCTTGCGATGAAAGAAGGTGACCTTTTACAATTGGTAATTTTCCGGTTTCGACTATTTCTTGATACGTTTCTACATGCTTTTCATTTTGAACATATGCATCCCAACTATCACTTATCGAAGATGTTCCCAGAGCAATACTCGCTTTAGTATAGTTCGGTGTGTATCCCATGAAATTACGATGCATTTTCTCATCTTTGTATGCTTTGTAAAGTTGTTCATCAGGTAGACAGAAGTGATCCATTCCGACTGCTTTATAGCCTTCCATTTCGAGCAAGTAAGATCCAAGTTCGTATAGATCTGATTTCTCCTGGCCTTGTGGTACATCGGCGAGTGTAAAAGCGCGTTGACTTGCACTTTTCCATGGAACATGAGCATAGCTATAGAAAGCTATACGATCAGGTCGATTCTCAGAGATAAATTGTGCGGTGTTCCACACATTCATTTGTTTCTGGAAAGGGAGTCCATATATAATGTCATAATTGACAGAAGTATAACCTATCGCTCTTGCCCACCTAGTTAGATTTCTGACCTCATCTGCTGTTTGCTGGCGATTGATAGCTTCTAATATCTCAGGACTGACATCTTGCACACCGATACTTATCCGTCTGAATCCTAGATCAAACAATGTTCTTAGGTGATCTGAGTTTGTGCTATTGGGATGTGCTTCGAAGCTGAATTCATGCGTCTCTGAGATTTCTGCAGTATCTAAGATATGAGATATTAACCTTTTTAATTTTGATGCATTAAAAAATGTTGGTGTTCCTCCTCCTAGATGAATTTCTTTGATAACAGGTTTATTAGGGAAGTAGCTTCTGTAAATATCCCACTCCCTAATCACAGCGTCGATATATGGATCCTCTATGTCGTGATTTTTGGTTATACGTTTATTACAGCCACAATATGTACATAAAGCCTCACAAAATGGTAGATGGATATATAAGCTTAATTCGGAAGCTTCTTCATAACTACTTAACAGTCTTGAAATCCATTCTGATTCTGTAGGAGCGGAAGCTTGCCAATCGGGAACAGTAGGGTAACTAGTATATCGGGGGACAGCTACATTATATTTAGATATCAAATTAGGATTCATGGATTTCTTTTTAGCTATGAATGAATATGTAAATTTACCATGTTATATCACCATGTAATCTGATGTAAATCATATATACTAATGATTCAAATCATTTTGTTTCCTGATGGCTTTCCCGACATTTACATCGAGAAGCGATTTTGAAAACAAAACCATCAAAATATGAGTGATCCTTCACACAGACAATATGCCATAGTCACTTATTTAATAATACTATTGATGATATTACTTGCGGCTGGTATGATGACACTTGTTGTATATAATGCATAAAAATATGAACCCTAAGCCTGATTTGGTGACTGTTTGCAGCCACTGTGGTGACGACTGCCTAGATGATCGTTATCATCAAAACAACGAGTCTTTTTGTTGTAATGGGTGTCAGATGGTTTATAGCTTGCTTCATGAGAATGGCATGTCGGATTATTATCGATACGAAGCACAGCCAGGAATATCACAAAAATTAGCAACAACAAAATCATATGAATATCTCGACAACAAAGAGATAATTGATCGACTCATCAGTTTCTCAGAAGGAGGCATATCAAAAGTAACTTTCCTAGTACCACAAATACATTGTAGTTCCTGTCTTTGGTTACTCGAACATCTGAGTTCATTGGAAAATGGGGTGATAAAATCAACTGTCAACTTCTCCAGCAAAAAAGCAACGATCACATATAGAGATGAAGATACATCTTTAAGAAACATAGTAGAACTTCTTGCACGAATCGGATACGAACCAGAGATTAATTATGATCAACTTGATGAAAAGAAATCTCTGTCTTCCTTTGATAGACAACTTATATTAAAGCTTGGGGTTGCAGGATTTTGTTTTGGTAATATCATGCTGCTTAGTTTTCCTGAATATTTAGGATTTAACAAAGCAAGTCACCTTTTTCATATTGGTTATATCAATATTCTACTTGCCATTCCTGTTTTATTGTACAGTGGTATTGATTATCTCAAGTCAGCTTACAAGGGAATAAAACTTCGTGATTTTAATATTGATTTACCAATTGCTCTGGGTATGTTGGCATTATTTAGTCGGAGCTTATACGAGATTATTAGTCAACAAGGTGAAGGTTATTTGGATAGCTTTTCTGGGTTCATATTTTTCTTACTTATTGGTAGATGGTTTCAGGCTTTTACATATAGGTCATTAGATTTTGATCGGAATTATAAATCATATTTTCCAATATCGGCAAATGTATTTGTAGATAACGAATGGATTAGTAAGTCTTTAGATCATCTTAGACCAGGAGATATACTTCGTATTCGTAATCAGGAGCTAATTCCAGCTGATAGTATTCTTCAAAAAGGACATGCTCGGATAGACTACAGTTTTGTTACAGGAGAATCTGATTTGATCTCAAAACATAATGGTGATCAACTGTTTGCTGGCGGTCGTCATCAAGGAGAGAGCATTGACATTGTAGTCACTCAGAAAGTAGATCAATCCTACCTCACTCAATTATGGAATGAAGATACATTCAACCAAAAAGAGCGTTCTAATTCTAGTAAACTGATTTCGGGGATCAGTAAATATTTCACATTTGTAGTTATAGGCATCGCAGTACTTACTATGCTTTATTGGATGACTGTTGATGTCTCATTGGCATTCAATACATTTACAGCAGTGCTTATTGTTGCTTGTCCATGTGCATTGGCACTGGCTATTCCGTTTACTTATGGGAATATATTGAGACTTTTATCCTCCACGGGTTTCTACCTTCGGAATGTGCAGACCATAGAGAATCTTCAAGATATAGATTATATAATATTTGATAAAACGGGTACCATTACCGATGGTAAAAATATAGAGATATCATACCATGGGAAAATGCTGACATCACATCAACGTACGATGATCAAATCTGCTTGTAGCCATAGTTCTCATCCATTGAGTATGGCGATTGTTAGAGAATTGAAAAATGATGATACAATAGATGTAGATCAATATCAAGATGTGATAGGAAGTGGCTTAGTTGCCAAATGTTGTGATAGTCAAATCAAATTGGGATCATCCGCTTTTATTTTTGGGTCTAGTAAGTTGAAAAAGGAACAAGGTGTCTTTATCGAAATAGATGGGACATATCTTGGGTACTACAAATTCAAACATGCATTCCGAGATGGTGTAGAGGAAATAATGGATAATCTGAGTCATCGATACAAAGTAGCTGTTCTTTCTGGGGATACAGATCAGGAAAGTGCTCGAATAAAATCTCTTCTAAATCAAGATGCAAAAGTTTATTTCAACCAAAGTCCCAAGGACAAATTAGATAAGATAAAAAGCCTCCAAGAGAAAGGCCATAATGTTATGATGATAGGTGATGGACTCAATGATGCTGGAGCATTAAAACAAGCGAATGTTGGACTAGTTATCTCAGATGAAGCTAATAATTTTTCTCCTGCGTGCGATGGAATCATTGATGCTGCGAAGTTTTCACAACTTTATGACCAACTCGCATATTTGAGATCCGCTAAATATATAATATACGGTGCTTTTGCATTAGCTTTTATGTATAACAGTATAGGTCTTTATTTTGCTATGAGTGGTCTGTTGAGCCCTGTTATTGCTGCGATATTAATGCCTTTGTCATCAATAACAGTGATTGTTTATGGAGTTGTTGTAAGTTGGGCTCTTTATAGTAAAAGCCAAAGGAAATGAATAAAACTGTATCTATTATCATTATTGCAATTACGTTTATTTGGGCAGGAATGATATGTGGTATTTCTTTTTTGGAAGCTCCATTAAAATTTCAAGCTCCAGGTATAACCCTTCCCTTAGGACTTGGTATAGGTAAGCTAGTATTTGGCGCGCTTACAAAAATCGAAATGACATTTTCGTTGTTCATTATTACTTGTTTGCTCTTAAGTAAAGCCCAATTCAAAACTTGGAAACTCTTTGTTCTTCCTATTTTGATTGTAATAATTGATAATGCTTTGCTCATGCCAATCCTTGACGCTAGAATTGATTTGATCCTAAGTGGTGTCAATCCTCCTGAGTCTAGCGCGCATTGGTGGTATATAGGCTTGGAGTTAATCAAATTGATTTCCCTAGTTTTTGCTGGGGTAGTTTTTTCCAAAAGGCTTTTGAACTTCACACAATCTGACTTATGAATTCTCCAACTGATCCACAAGCCTTTCATCTTCGCCCAAGATTTTCCTTTGAGAGTCATCGTCCTATTAATGAAATATGCGAGCATTTTAAGAATACACTTCAAAAACCAGACGCTGAATATTCAGGGAAAGTAAGAACTGGTTTTGTTAGTTTATATCCTAAGCAGGAAGATAGACATTATTGGTCTCCTCACTTCTCCTTAACTATGGATGAATCCGAAGATGTAGAAGGACAAACTGATATCTCTGGAATCTATGGTCCTGCACCAGAAGTATGGACAATGTTTGTTTTTTTTTATGCAATCATAGGTTTGTCTATTGTTATTGTGTCAGTGATTGGTTTTGCAAATAGATCAATTGGGGAGTCAGGAGCTATTTTATGGTTGATCCCAGTTTTAGTGATAATCTTCGCGTCGATGTATTCCGTATCCTACTTTGGGCAGAAGAAGGGACATGATCAAGTAGAAGGTATTTATAAGTTTTTGAGTAAGAATATAGAGGCATGATAGCATGTCGTTTGTTTGCTTCAATATTATTTGATCTTATTCTTACCTTCACGCATTCACGCATTCAAGCATTTTTTCATTCTTTCTTTAAAGTATACGAGTGTTAAATGAATTGCATCCAATATTATCAGCATTACTATGTTAGAATTTGAAATGAATTAAGTAAATTAGTTTTTTAACTAAAATGAATAAAATATGGAAACAATAATTAGCATACTCGTTGCAAGCGCTGCATTTTATATCGGCGGTCTAATCTTATCTGGGGTAAAGATGGAAAGTTTTGTTCAATGTATTCTTGTAGCACTGGTTGTCGGATTCCTTGATGTTACATTAGGGACATTTCTAAAGATGGTGACATTAGGGATTCTTTCTTTGGGTATCTTTACATGGTTTCTAAATGCAATTCTTATTCAAATAGCAGATTGGTTTTTACCTGGATTTGAGGTTAAGAACTTTTGGTGGGCATTAGCATTAGCTGCCGTAGTCAGTATAGCTTCCAGCATTTTGGGAGGTGTTTTATAATCAGTTTCTATAATAGAATTATTGATCAGTATCTATAGAATTGGTAATTAGATGAATGGAATAATCATATCATTTGTAATATAATGATAAGATTAATATGATATAACTGAACCAAGTATAGGTTTTATAGGTTGTAATAGTGATAACCTATTTTTCAGTAAAACATTTATTATCAAGGAATTAAAAAGAAAGAGTAAAGTAACGGCCAACAGAGGAGGACTAACATTTAACGAAGTAGATACGCCAAAAGTCCAAAGAGGAATTAGAAAGTGGGAAGAAATAAGAGAAGAAAGAACCGCTGAGGCTTCCAAAAAAGACACATACTGGGAAAATATAAGTAGCTGTAGCGCATTATAGCTAATTCTCCAGAAAGAAATATTAAAAAAACGCAACCTCATTCATTTGAGGTTGCGTTTTTTCGTTGTAATGCATTAATCAATCATAAAGTAATATCTATCACTTTATAAGGTTATGCATCATAACTATTAGGCCACCTAAAACTCCAGACAAATAAACTAGAAGTGTAAGTGATATTTCTCCTTCCCACATTAGAATACTTATATTTACTGAATGAGCATTTTGAATGCCACTTATAACTAGAAAAGTAAGAAGAACAACATTTATAGTGATTTTAATAGGTTTTAGAAAACTAGATTTTTCTTTATTGTTTCCATTCTATTAATTAACTCTTAAATGAATGTGATTTAAGAGTGCTAGACAATTCGTAAGCATTTGCTTAGATTATCTAGCACCACAAAAAAAAACACCTGCTTATATCAGAGTCTAGAACTTTCTAGTATATGTCTTAGCTTTTTTCGCAACTTCTTCCTGAGAGGCTATTTCTTTTGCTTTTTTCTTGATATCGTCTTCATTTTGCTCAAGCTCTTTTTCCCATTTAAGAATATTTGCTTTCGCTTTTGATATGACCTCTCTAAGATCCTTGTTTTTATCTTCTAATTTCTTAGGTCTTTGAAAAGATCTTCTTCATTTTTCTGCATTTCTTCTGCATGTTTTCTCATGACTTTTGTCCCATACTCAGTAATAAGTGCATTTGCAGTTTCTGATTGAGCTTCCATGTCAATAGAGTTGACATATCCTGATCCTGTATCGAACCCTACACTTACTGTAGAAGATCCACCTTTCTCACCCGTAATGCTAGCGTACACATCTACTGGGTTTGAGCTTATGCTTGGCATCTGTACATTGTCAGAGAAGTAAATTTTTGACTTTTTGTCCTTGTTTACCTTTGCCTTGAATTATTTCATGAATTCTTGCCATCCATCTTCTGCATCATCTGGCTGAACATTTTCTAATTCTACAGTGTATGCATTATAAGTACCTTCTACCATAGATTTAGAACCTTCATTCACTTCAATTTGTGCATTAATTGAAGTCCCCAAAACTGTAAATACGAATACGATTAATAAATTTTTCATTGTATAAATATTTTAATTATTTTAATTTGATAAGACAAATTTACATGAGTCAAGATTTAAGTATAACCATTGATTCACGTATTTTTATTCTATGTGATTTACTTAATTTAAATTCCATCTATTTGCTCTTTGAGCCTCTTCTTTGTAACTTTCTCTTCTTCCAATATTTGCTTGAGAGACTTTTTATCGAAGTTGGTTGCATCTAAGAATCCTGTAACTTTGAATTCTGTTCGTCTATTAAATTGATATTCCTCATCTGTACATTTTATACCATCAATACATCGATTGAGTGGAACTGATTCTCCATATCCTTTTGCAGTTATTCTACTTGGTTTTACACCTCTCGATACGATATAATCAACAGCAGATTTTGCTCTTTTATTTGATAATTCTTGGTTGTAATCATCTGTTCCGCGGCTATCTGTGTGCGAACCCAGTTCAATGATTATAGGATTCCTACGAAGAGTTCTTAATAGATTATCTAGCGCAGGTTTTGCATCAGTGCGAATGTTCCATTTATTATAATCATAATAGATGTTATCCAAACGAATAGCTTCACCTTTTACTATTTTTTTCATTGGAATATCGGCAATTAATATTCCTCTATCCTTGCCATCAATTGCAGATTCTATCTCCGGTGCAAAATCGTTGCCCAGACCTTCGAAACACAGTATACAGCCAAAAATACCCACATTTACTTCTATCCTTTTAGCATAGTATCCTTTTTTTCGGATGAGGATAGTATAGTGATTGTTTCTTTCGAAATTGGCCTCAAATGTATTCTTAGGATCATCTTCAGTGACTCGGATTTCTTTCCCAATTGTATTATTGTAAATTTCTATTTTGAGGTTTTTTAGCTCTTGCCCTAGTCTTTTTCTATTGCCTGCTTCCATTGACAAAAGTTCTTTGACATCGGCTTGAAACTCATAGCCAGCAAGTCGCTGCATTTTCATATCAAATTTAGATTAGTCCATATCTAAATCAGTTGCATCAAATGAGGTGACTAGGTTTTTAAATGCAACTCGTTCAAGTTCTAAACTATATTCTAAGCCACTTTCAAGAGATATTTTATATAAGCCAAAATCATCAGTTGTGATCATTATTGAGGGAGAACCCTGATCATCTGTAATTCGAATCTCTACATTATTTAGTTTGCGATTGTTTTGATTATCTAGGATTGTGCCCTCCAATGTAAATGATTGAGCTACAACCAAAGAGATTGTACATAGTTGAATAACTGATAGAAATAAGAATTTCATTTTTATGATTTTGTTTGTTGCAAATATCTGGAAGTGTTATTGTATAAATAAGAGTGAATTGCGTTTTGTACTAATAGGTAATTTACTTATTTGTAGGTGCCATCATGTGTTGATGAAATACGACCAATGCTCTTGAAGATTATTCTATCAACATCATGCTTCTTTTAAACAGAAATGAATTAGTGGGGTTGACCATATTCTAAAGCTGATTAATAACTCTTACTTTTAGTGCAGGAGCTGTCCATGAATTTGTCTCTGTTCTGTATTTTCCATCCAAATACAAGATTCTTTTGTAAACCTCTTCTTTTGAAAGTTCATCAAGATGGCTATGTGTTATCGTTAGATGAATAATGTCTGATTGAGGATCCATTATGTTTCTTATTTTAAAATAGAAACCTTTAAGTAGATCTTCGGATTGATATGGAAGTGTATATACCATTTCACTTTATTTATAAAAGAGAGGACTTTATATTGATTTGGTCACATCCATATCAGTTTTATTCCACTTGACTTGTTTTCGCTTATAATGCAATGTTCATAGCAGTAACGATTTTTAACTTTGCTCTCATCAGTTTCATTTTAATAGCTGAACTACCTAAGCTTGTCACATCCATTATCTCTTTGATAGATTTACCATCACTATATTTAGCTATTAGCATGTCTTGATCTTCTTTGGATAATGTTGATAGCGTTAATGCCATCCTATTAAGCCTGTCTCTTATACACATCTCCGAGCCCACGAGACAGGCAGAAATCT
>CAJXUU010000108.1 GCA_913061325.1 uncultured Saprospirales bacterium
GAGATTTCTGCCTGTCTCGTGGGCTCGGAGATGTGTATAAGAGACAGGTAAAAAGTTCGAATGAAAATAAATCATATATATTCACGGTTGTTCCTCTTAGGGTTTGTAGCATTTCTATTATTACCCAATAGTGGATATTGTCAAGATCCACATTTTTCACAATTCTATGCTAGTCCATTGAACTTGAACCCTGCATTGGCTGGGTCTTCGTCAGGTAATTATAGAGTTTCTGTTAACTATAGAGATCAATGGAGAGGCGCTTTAGACAATTCTTTAAAGACTTTTGGAGCATCTGGGGATCTTAAGTATTTGCTTAATGACAAACAAAAACGTCCAGATATAGCCGCTGGAGGATTTATGTTTTTCTCTGACCAAGTAGGAGACTTTGATCTAAATACAAATCAAATCGCTTTAGTAGGTGCATATCACAAATCGCTGAGCCAAGACTTTGATAATTATCTAGGAATAGGAATACAATTCGGACTCATTCAAAAAAGCATCAATTATGAAGATCTCTTTTTTCAAGATCAGTTCAATGCTATTGACGGGTATGATATTCCAACCGGTGAGCTATTGCCTGCAAATAATTTTGCATTCCTAGATTTTGCAGTTGGACTTAATTATTCAATAACACCAATTAAGGGGAGACAATATTATGCAGGATTGTCATATGCCCACCTTACTTCACCGAATATTAGTTTTTACAAATTTGATGAATCACCAAATCCTGATCTAGTAAAAGAAAATGCATTGCATGCAAAATTGACTGGATATGTAGGTGCTAGTATACAAACAAGTGAAGCCTTAGAAATCCAACCAAGGGTTTTATTCTTAAATCAAGGACCACATACTGAGGTGAACTTAGGTACAAATTTTAGATATAAATTTGTAGAAAAGGAATCTACCTATATTCATTTTGGCCCATGGTTACGCTTTGTAAAAAACGAAAAAGGTTTAGGTGTAGAATCAATCGTATTTTCCGCAGGATATGAGATTAAAAATTTCATTCTTGGTTTAAGTTATGATCATAGTATTGGAGATCTAGTTTCTGACAGAAAAGGACTTAATGCTTTAGAAATAAGTATATCCTACTTAGGTGAAGTTGAAAACAATGATGGTTTCTGCCCTACATTCTAAGCATTAGATAAAATATATTCTATTAGAGATTCTTAAAATTGCTAAGATTTTTTCAAAAACTCAAACTGATCTCTATTAGAATATACATTCCAAGCACTAAATTGATAAAGTAGATTTATCTGCTCTGGACTTAGTTTAACTATACGCAGGAAATCCTCATCAATCGTATTATACCTCGGGAAGTGTGCAAAATCTCCCAAGTCTATCTCATCTCGTATCCATCTATTTAATTGATCATTAAATTCATCAAGCGTATCATTATATACCCAAGTAATATTAATGGTGTCACCCTGAGGGATTCCCCACCAAGAATTTGCAACGGTAGTGTATGATGTTTTCGCAACAATCGACTTTCCATGTGATTTCTTTTTAACGAATTAGGACATTAAATCTCGAATATCAACGATATCAAACACTTGGTTTCTATTCATGTCTTTAGAAGCTGGAAATTTAATACCAAATAAACTTAAAATATCAGAACTGACATCTGATGGTCCAGGAAGTTTAACACCAAGTGTATCGAAATTTTCTTTCAATTTAGAACTAGTATTCACGAAGATCACAAGGTTTTTCACTTTACGCTGCATCAACGTAATAGCTCCTAAATTTTCTAAATTACCACCATCACCAAAAATAAATTTTTGCTCAGATTTAATGGGTGTTGACCCAATTGTCCAATAATTTTCTTTTGGGGATAACGCCTTTAATGAATGCCCATCAACTCCATGACTTGTGAATTCTCTAACAAAGGCAGAACTACTGGTACCAGAAGCGTCAGCTATTGTGAAAGGAATATTTGGAGCATTAACTTTCATGCAAATAATATTTGTTTCACAACGAACTGGTGCGAAAGATGGTGATGCGCCACCAAAAGCAAACGGTTCTATAAATCCGCCACCAATCTTTAAATCAAATTCGCCCCCTACTTCAGGATTGTAGTGTGCAGTATTCAGTTTAGCGGAACCTACACCCAAGGGGGAATAATTCATGACAGCTAAATGCTCAGAACTATGATAAGGTGCATTTTTTGACGGTCCTACAATAGAAGAATTCACCACCAAATAAGGTCGCTTAATTTCCCCTTTTATATTACATACCGTTAAAAAGTCCTTTGAGGAAAATTTACCACGGTTTCGTAAAATAATATCCTCTACTGTTTTCTCATTATAGCTAAAGTATTTGGGCTTATCTGGATGATAAAGTCCATATTTTCGAATATAACATTCACTTACTCCTTGTATCCAAATATCATCATAAGCATAGCGTATCTAATAATGAACAATTTGCTGCTCCGGCTAAAAATTCAGGAGCTAGCGTTCTCATTCCGTTAAGTCTTAACTCTTTTGGCATAATAATCTTTCCTAATAATTCATCATCATTAGCTGCCCCAGCATTGTAGTAAGTAAATGGAACAGATGCCCATGATCCACCAGACACACATGACAGATAGCCCACATATCCTACACTATCTAGTACCCCAATTTTTCTAAGTGCTTGTAATTGACCAGTGGCACAAACCATGGCACGAGTACCACCGCCAGACATGCATATTCCAGTTTTAGGTGTTTTCAAACCATCTTCTGGAAAATTTAGTTTAGATAATGAACTAGTCCATATTTTAGCTTCAACAATCTGTTTTGAATTTTCAGGTGTACCTATTATTTCTGTTTTAGGTCCACATCCTAATTAGATCAAAAATCCTAACAAGCAACAAAGAGAAAACAAATGATTTAAGTTCTTAATTGAAAAAACATACCTTAGATTTAATAGCGATTACTAATCATACAATAAAAACCTAAGAACCACTATATTCTCAGAATCGTATGGACATTTAGCTGAGTAAAACATTCAAACTTTATTTCGAGTCTGTTGATCTTATGCTGTTCTACATATCAAATGTAATTCTTTGAGCATTATCAAAAAAGAGTAGAAATACCCATTTTTATTATTCAACTTACGCTACCCCATTTCTAGAAACATTGGACTGTGGTCACTCAATTTATGAATACGCCACTGGTTGTCGTAATAACAATCAGTGATTATGGGTGCTAGATTATTATCTACAAATGTGTGATCATACCTGAATCCATTGCCTTGATGTGAGAACCAAGAATATTCTTCTGCTTCACCATTAACTAGGCGAAAAGCATCTTTGAATCCAACTTTCTTTAGTTTTTCTAATTGATCCGTATACCAGAACGAATTTCCTTTTTGATCAACGTAATTCACACCCGTATTGTAGTCACCACTAATAATAAATGGAATATCATTTTCAGACACTTCTTTGGTTATAAATTCTAATAATTGATGCTTCTTTTTATGTGGCAAATAAACTCCCAACACAGAAAAAGCAGAAAAATGTGCCGAAATAATATTTCCCGAAAATTTAGGATCGCATGTTGGATATATTTCAGAATTAAATGGCAATGATGAAGCTATTAAAACACTATTTTCATTTCTACCTGAATGTGTTACAGCTTGATATCTATATCCCGACTTCAATAAATAGTTCCTTATAGTATTACCTGAATCATTATTTCTGAATTCGCTCAAGGGCAGTATATTAGACTTAGATTTTGCTATTGATTTCACAATAGAAAGAACTCTACTACCTCCTCCCGCTTGTATATTCCATGAGCACAGTTTTATCATTTTTTTTAAGTCCGATTTTATTATGTAAACATCATTGAGGCTCAATTTTATTAAGTTCATGTACGTTATTTTGCATCTTCAATACTCTTTTTTAGAGCATCCATAATATCAACAACTGGAGCATATTCAGATTCTTCTGACAGTGTAACTATCTCTTTACCACCGATCTTATCTTCTACCAGTTCAAGTAACGCATCTCTATATCTATCTTCAAAATTAATTTCCGTAAACGGCTTATCTAATGAGGCTATAAGCGTCTCAGCAAGTTTCAATTGAGTTTCACCAACATCTCCATCTTCCAAATCAGGCACATCTTCCATTAATCTTATTCCATATGGGTATCTCAACTTATACATGATCAGACCATTGCCTTGAGCCGTAATCAACTCTACATCTTCTCTATCTCTTAATATGATACGTCCTACTCCTGCTTTATTGGTTTTGAGTAGAGCTTTTCTGAATAAATTGAAAGTCTGAATAGCAATATCCCCATTAGTCCCAACATAATAAACTGCCTCGAATCTCGAAGGATGTACTTCATCAACATCAAGGATGCATCTACATCAATGGCTCGATTACTTTTTAGCTTGATAGCTAAAAATTCTTCTTTTTTGAATACTACATATTGATCAGGCTCATATTCATAACCTTTGGCTATGTCCCCATAAGGGACTTCTTCATCACAAACTGAACATGTTTTCTTGTAAGAAATACGTCCATTATCCTCACTATGGAGTTGTTTGAAACTTATGTCATTTCCTTTCTCTACAGCATTGAAAATCTGTAGTTGGTATTGTAACCAAAGAAAACCTAATGTGTCCTTTCCAAATACTTCTCATAAGTCATTCATTTTAAGCCATTAAGCATATTGATACTATTAAAAAAACCAATTTAAATCAATACACATTTATATAGTCAAATTACATTCCAAAAGTTGATTCAAAATTTATTACCTCATAGCTGACATTTCTTAAATAATTTATTCGGATAATTCAATTGTGCGAATTACATTTACCTAAACATTATAAAATCCTAACTGTAATGAACACAACTACCATAACTAACAAAACGTCACTAGAGACTTATTTTGATCAATTCCGGCAGAACATAATTGGTCAAGATCAAACTTTCGATTCGCCATTTGGCAAAAAGAGGATAATGTATGCGGATTGGATTGCAAGTGGTCGTATGTATGCTCCTATCGAAAAACTAATGTTTGAAGAGTTATATCCGTATGTTGGTAATACACATACAGAAACGACAATAACTGGATCATCAATGACTCTAGCTTATTCTAAAGCTAAAGATATCATCAAAAAACATGTAAATGCAAACGAACATGATATTCTGATTTCTTCTAATTCAGGTATGACTGGTGTTGTAAATAAATTACAAAGAATATTAGGGCTTAAAGTACATGAGAAATTTTCAGACAAAGTTGAAATTCCAGTAAACGAAAGACCTATTGTTTTTTGCTCACATATGGAACATCATAGCAATCAGACCAGTTGGTTAGAGACTATTTGTGATTTAGAAATCATCAGAGCTTGTCCATTAGGTGCTTGCGACCTTGAGCATTTGGAAGAGTTATTAGAAAAGTATAAAGATAGAAAGGTAAAAATTGCGGCAGTCACTTCTTGTAGTAATGTTACTGGCATATTTACTCCTTATTTTGATATTGCTAAAATAATGCACCAAAATCAAGGATTGTGTTTTGTAGATTTTGCTTGTTCTGCACCGTATATAGATATCGACATGCATCCATCTGATGAAGATTCATACTTAGATGCAATCTACTTCAGCCCTCATAAATTTCTAGGCGGACCATCCAGTTCTGGAATACTGTTATTCAATCAAAAATTATACTCTAACAAAGTTCCTGATAATCCTGGAGGTGGAACAGTAGATTGGACTAACCCATGGGGAGACCACAAGTATTATGATGCCATAGAAGCTAGAGAAGATGGAGGGACACCCTCATTTTTACAAACAATGAGAGTTGCGTTAAGCATCCAATTGAAAGAGAAAATGACTACTCAGAAGATAGTAGCTCGAGAACATGAATTATTAGATATCGCATGGCCAAGATTAACTTCAATTGGCAATCTTCACATTCTAGCCGATACCATCAAGGATAGACTTGGAGTTATCTCCTTCTACATAGAGGATCTACATTACAATCTTGCGGTGAAACTTCTCAATGACAGATTCGGAATTCAAGTAAGAGGCGGTTGTTCATGTGCTGGCACATATGGTCACTACTTATTAGAGGTATCTTATGAGAAATCTCAATCGATTACTCAAACAATTAGCATGGGTGACATGACTAACAAACCTGGTTGGATAAGATTATCACTCCACCCTACTATGACTGATGAAGAAGTTAGGTTCATATGTGATGCTATAAATGAGCTATCTATTAATCATAAAGCTTGGGCTATAGACTATGAATATTGTAATAAAGCAAATGAATTCTCCCACAAGGATGGTGATTGTGGAGAATCAACATTAGTAGAAGGTTGGTTTTCGAAATCATTGATATAATGTAAAGTTTTCTGTTACTAAGCCTCGCCTATGTGATGCATTGCCTGCGGGTTTTGCCTTGAAGAAGGAATAAATATCTGCACATAAAAACGTACTTTTTTAATGTATCATTCCTTAGGTATTATTCTGATCCTTATCTTTGCGAAGAATTAAGAGATTTTATGAATAGAATATATTTTGATAATGCATCTACCACGCAGCTCGACCCAAGGGTACAAAAGAGAATGATAGATATAATGAAGAATCATTATGGCAATCCTTCATCCATTCACTTCCATGGAAGACATGCTCGTTCAATTATCGAGGATGCAAGAAAGAGGATAGCAAACATTGTCAAAGCTTCCATAGGAGAGATATTCTTTACGTCTTCAGCTACCGAGGCAAACAATATGATTCTGAAGAATTGTGTCGAATATCTTGGAATTACTCAAATCATAAGTGCACCAACCGAACATCACTGCATATTGCATTCTATGGACTACCTAAGAGACCAAAAAGGAGTAGAAATCGTCATGCTTAATGTTGATGCTAGTGGTAATATCGACCCTGAGCAACTGGCATCAATTCTTTCTGCGACAAACCAAAAAACGTTGGTATCCCTTATGCTCGGAAATAATGAGATAGGCACTATGCTAGATCTCAAAAGAGTAAGTGAATTATGTAGTAATTATGAAAATGTACTATTGCATACTGATTCCGTCCAAGCGATGGGTAAGTATTCTATTGATGTAAATGAAACACCTATTGCTTTTTTATCCGGTACAGCACATAAGTTTCATGGGCCCAAAGGTTCTGGCTTCTTTTATATGAATGATAACAATATCATCCCTCCATTTATTCATGGTGGAGCCCAGGAAAGGAATATGAGGGCTGGAACAGAAAATGTTATCGGAATTGCTGGAATGGCTGAAGCTTTGGAAATTGCGGTAACAGAACAAAAAATAATCATAGAACATATATCAGAAATCAGGGAGCGATTTATCCATAGATTACTTACAGAATTCGAAGATATCCGAATCAATGGGAATACAGAGGACTTGTTTATGCACCATGTATTGAGTGTATCATTTCCAGAAACTCCCAAGGCTGACATGCTTATGTTCAACCTTGATATATCTGGTATAAGTGCTTCTTCTGGAAGTGCATGTAGTTCTGGTATTGAAAATGATTCTCACGTTTTGATAGCTATAGGCCATAAGCCAGAACGCAAGACCGTCAGGTTTTCCTTTTCAAAGTTCAACACAGTTTCAGAAGTGGATCAAGTAATAGAAAAACTAAAATCTATGACTCCTGTAAAAGCTAAATATGCAAATGCAGGATAAAATATACTTTCAAAGGTGTTTTGACTTGGCAAAATTAGGAAACAACCAAGCACGTCCCAATCCTAAAGTGGGTTCTGTGATCGTTTATGAAGACAGAGTAATTGGTGAAGGCTACCATAAAATAAAAGATAGTCACCACGCAGAGGTCAATGCTGTGAATAGTGTAACATATGATGACAGACACCTACTAGAAAAAAGTACTATCTATATTTCTCTTGAGCCTTGCCATCACTATGGTGCGACTCCACCATGCGTGGATCTTATTGTACAACAAAATATCCCTAAAATAAGAATTGCACTGCCAGATCCAACGGAAAAAGTATTTTACAAGTCCATAGAAAAGCTAAGAAACTTAGGAAGGGATGTAACTGTTTTGGAATCAAGCGATCAAGCTAAAGACTTGATTTCTGAGTTTGAAGTTGTGAATTTAAAAAAGCGCCCTTTTATCCAGATCAAAATAGCAAAAAGTGCTGACAACTTCATCGGTAAAAAAGATGGTCAAGTCTACTTAACCAATCAATACACAAATGTATTCACACATAAACTGAGAGCATATACTGATGCTATACTTATAGGGACGAATACCGCTCTGATTGACAATCCAACTTTATCGTTAAGGCACTTCCTTGGAAATCAACCTACTAGAGCTGTTTTGGACCGAGAGGGTAAATTACCAAAGCACTTGACATTGTTATCAGATGAATATCCAACTATAATAGTTTCTGAAAAGAAAGATTATCACCTTTCAAAAAACAAATCACTTATTATTCTAGATTTTAGTGCAGAAGATTTCCTTAAGAACCTATGTGTAGAATTATTGAAGCAGGATATTTTTCATTTGATGGTAGAAGGAGGAGCTCAGTTAATTAGCAGCTTTATAAAAGCTAACCTATGGGATGAAGCAATTGTCATAAATACTCGTATTAAGCTTAATAGTGGCACCAAGGCACCAAATATTCATGGTAGATTACATGCCAAATTCACTGTAGATAGTGATATGGTGAATATCATCAAAAATAAAGAGGCATAAAAATACAATTCTAAACTATTTTATCATTCTGTAATTCCATTTAGTATTTCGTTAAAAAACAATTAAAGCTTTTAGAATCTAAGGTAAATTCATAATTTCTGCCGTTATTTGAAGGTAAGTTTAAATACCTTATTGGTTAAAAAATAAACGAAAAGCAACTGAACCGTTTTATTTTTAAACAATAGCTTTCCTTTTGAGGATAGCCATTTATTAACAGAAATACGATATGAAAAGTATATTTAATATATCTCTTACTTTATTTCTTCTTGGTTGTTTTTCAAATGCATCACATGCACAAAATAAGATCAAATGGATCTCATGGGAGGATGCACTAGAAGCACATAAGACAGATCAAAAGAAAATTTTGGTCGACATATATACTGAATGGTGTACATGGTGTAAGAAGATGGACAAAGCTACTTTTCAAAAAGATCAGATCGCCACTTATGTAAATAAGAGCTTCTATGCAATCAGATTTGATGCTGAAACGAAGAGAGACATTGAATTTAATGGTCAGACGTATAAATTTGTAAGAAATGGTAGAAAAGGATACCATGAACTTGCAGTTGCAATCACTCAAGGAAAGTTGAGTTACCCTACTGTTGTTTTCTTAGATGAAGAATTATCTGTAATACAACCAATTCCTGGTTTTCAAGATGAAAAGACTTTTGAAATGATCATGACATATTTCTCAGGTGATTTTTACAAGAATACTCCATGGGCATCTTATACAAGAACTTATAAAAACAACCAAAACGTACATACAGTAAGCCACTAATGTAGCTTACTTTGTGTTAAAATATTCAGAGCATGCGAATAATAATTATTTTGCTTTTTTTTGCTCTCCAAGCTGGAACTTCTCAATCCCAAGATCTCAATAAAACTGAATCAAACACAGACAGCCTAAGCCTTTATCTATTTCTATTAGACGATTGTCCTATTTGCCTTAATTACACCGTCTTATTAAATGATCTATATACTGAATATGGATCTAGAATCAATTTTCAAGGATACTTTCCTAACTTCTCTTCCAAGCCCAAAAAGATAGACCTTTTCAAACAGACCTATCATATAGAATTTCCGGTGCAAACTGATTATTATAAAGAACAGGCTAAAAAATGGAATGCACAGGTTACTCCAGAGGCGATATTGTACAACAACACAACGAAGAAAATAGTCTATCAGGGCAGAATTGACAATAAATTTGTACGGATAGGAAAACGTCGAAATGTAGTAACTGAACACAATCTTGTCAATGCCATAGAACTGACACTTGAATCCAAAGAGGTTTTGTCCTCATACGCAGAGCCTATTGGCTGTTTTATCAATTATAGTGATAACATTACTCGAAATAAATAGACCTTAGCTTTAGAAATTGTAATTTTGGTCAATCCATTGAGATTAGTCACACAAAAACAACTTAATTATGAATAAGTTATTCTACATTTTAGTCTTTATTGTATCGATAAGTTTCACATCTACTGCACAAATAACCTACACAAAAGATGTGGCCAGTATCATTTATAATAAGTGTACATCTTGTCATAGAACTGGAGAAATAGGACCATTTACGCTTACTTCTTATGATGATGCACTCAATAGAGCAAGCATTATAAAAGAAGCAGTATCTATTGGATATATGCCACCATGGAAACCAGACCCTGAGTATAGTCACTTCATAGGAGAATATTATCTCACGGACACTGAGAAGCAAAATATTATTGATTGGGTAGATCAAGGTGCAGAATATGGTAACAGTGCAGAAGAGCCAGATTTACCAGACTTCCCAGAAGAATCACTTTTAGGAGAACCTGATTTGGTTCTTGAATTTGAACAGACACATATTCATCCAGGTAACAATCAGGACGAATACAGATATTTTGTTCTGCCTACTGGTTTGACGGAAAACAGAATTATTAAAGCAATAGAGTTAAGACCAGGAAATAGTCAAATAGTGCATCATGCTCTATTTTTCGAAGATACAAAAGGTACTGCTGCTTCATTTGATGCTCTGACTCCTGAATATGGATTCATTGGATTTGGTGGATTTGGAACTGATGAAGTACTTAATCGTGATCAATATCCTGGCTATGTCCCTGGAACAAAACCAATTTATTACCCAGATGGTTTGGGCCAAAAAATGTCAGCTGGTGCAGACTTAGTCGTTCAGATGCATTATGCTCCTTGGCCAGTCGATGCCTCTGACAAATCGAAAGTAAATATATTCTTTGCAGATGAAGAGGAAGAGGAAATAGAACGATTTGTAGATGACAGAATAATGCTTCCATTTGATTTACCCGGTGGCTTTTTCTCTTTCGTTATCCCGCCGAATCAAACAAGAGAATTTCATGGTATATGGACATTAACAGAGGACAGAAGTTTGATAGGTTTATCACCACACATGCACTACTTAGGTACAGACTGGGAAGTATGGTTAGAAGATCCTGATGGAAATGAAATCAATATGATAAAAATCGAGAATTGGGATTTTAACTGGCAAGGAGGATATTACTTTACTAGATTAATTCCTGCCCTCCAGGGATCTAAAATACATGCTATTGCTAAGTATGACAATACTATCAATAACCCACAAAACCCTTCAAATCCTCCAGTATTCGTATCATGGGGTGAAGGAACTACGGATGAGATGTATTATCTACCAATCTTAAGTATACCATACAATGAAGGGGATGAAAATGTAATTTTCAGTGACCCTACATCAACACAAAACCCAACTTTGGGAAATGAAAACTGGATCAAACCTATTTATCCTAATCCCATAGATCAAGGACTAGCAGCTATTGATTTCAGTCTTAAGAGTGGGAAAACCATAAGTATTAATATTCTTGATATTGAAGGTAGATTGATTAGACAATTAAGGTCCAATGAATATTTTGGAATTGGGGCTCACAAACTTTTAATTAACTCAAATCAATTGGGTAAAGGAGTTTACTTTATCCATATAAATGGTAATGGAATTAATCTTTCGACAAAGTTGATTAAAGGGTGATATAAATTGCTGAATTGCTGTCTCAGCCCGAGAATTTATAAATTCTCTATACTGAGCTACGTGTTTGCTCCGCAAAACACTTGGAGGTGTTTACTAAATGGAAAATACTAGTACAAATAGAAGTTTTCGGAATTAAGAAAAACGAGATTTATTCATCTGGCTTTCTAAGAAAACAGTAAACTGAATACACCTTTAGGATTCGTCATTATCCTGTTAAAATTAACCTTTTATTTTTCAGAATAATACCTTTTTTATTTTTAAAATCACTCTTTCAATTATAGATAAAGTACGATATAACAAACACTGAATAAAGTAGAGCTGAATACAGCATGTGGGTTTTAGTATCGAGGTATTCTGATAGGTCTACATTTAATTTTGCTTTACAATACATGACTAAAGCAGCTTTCTGTACTATATATGCAATAACTGTTGCAAAAGCAATTCCTAGTATTCCAAAATCTTGAATGAGATAGAGACTTAGTCCTATATTTACTAGCAACTCTAATAACCCTACCCACATGAGCACACTATTTTTCTGTTTTGCATACAATATAACCTGTGGAAGCACAAGCCGACTGCAGAGGATAAGTAGATAAATATTGAATACAAAAGCAGACTTTAAAAATCCATCATCATAAATAGCTTGAAAAATAAGGGGACTAGTTAACACTAGAATTATACTGCTAGGAAAGAGCCAATGCATTAGTTTATTCAACCTTGCTTTGAGATCTACTAAAGTCAAATTAAGATTACTAACTGCAAGAGGGATCATAGTTGCTACCATCGCAGTAATAAATATAGTATTAATCGGCAGTTCTCTAGCTCCGTACCTAAATAGAGTAAACTCATCTCTGGAGTAGTAGATATCTACAAGATATCCATCTACATACTCCATTCCTCCGCCAAGTAACACATGAACAATCAAAGGAGTTGAATATGCAATAAATTTCATTGCAGATGACAAATCCCATGTCCAACTTCCATGTCGATTTACTAAAAAGATTCCGTAAATGAATCTCAGTAAAGCCCAACAGGCAAGAAAAGCAAACAAAGAATTAATATTATGAAACCATAGCGCTACGATAGACAATCCAATAAAATACGTAACATAGGATACTAAACCATAGTAGAAAAGATTAATTGATTTTTCTTTTACGATCAATATATGCTCATTGATTGAAGCTGATATACCCAATACTAAAAAGGCACAGAAGTATGTCCAATTGCCTTGGCTCACCAACTCTCTTCCATAACTGGTATAATACAATCCTGTGACTGCTATAATTCCAAAACCGAGAAAGATAAGTGCGAGATTTGAAATAAGTGAAGCCTTTTCCTCCTTGCTTTTTGAAGGAAAGTAACTCTTAAATGCATTCAAGAGTCCCATAGACCAAAAAAATGATAAAGCATTAGTCAAGAATAAAAACCATTCAAAATTTCCTATTTCAGTTTTGGTAAAAGCAAGCTTTACAAGTACAATGCTTAATAGAATAGACGCTCCTAAGCGAAATGCCTGTAGCGCTTGATATGCTTTTGTTGTGTCTTTTGTGAAATTTTGTAACAAACCAGATGATTACATTTGATAGTGAAGTAAATGTAAGAAACTATTTTACGAAGACATCATTCCTAAAAGACGAATCATGCTCCCTTGACAAACTTCATAGAGATACTGTTTACACAATGCCTCGTATTTTTCGTTGTCAAATTTTCACCAACAAATACATGTCCGAGGTGACCTTCACAATTATTACAAACGATCTCTACTCTTCTCCCATCTGCATCTGGCACTTTTTTTACAGCGCCATCAATCTCATCATCAAATGATGGCCACCCACAACCAGAATTAAACTTCATATCTGATTCATATAGAGGAGTATTACATTGTCTGCAGATATATGTTCCTTTATCAAAATGTTTGTCGTATTCTCCTGTATATGCTCTTTCTGTCCCTTTATTTAGAATTACGTGTTGTTCTTCTGTGGATAGTTCATTCAATTTATCAGACATATTATTGTTTTAACTTATTATCAAATTTTGATCGCAATTTAGCATTTTTTTTGATTGGTCACAGTGCTATTTTATTGAGTAATTGTATGTCCATTAAAGTAATTATTATGTTCCTATTTTCACAATAGACATTCTTTTGAGTCTTTGGAAGACAGTATCTAGACACCAAACATACAACACCAAAAATTGCCATATCATATATTCATGAAATCGTAACAATCTTATCCCACTAGATGTTTGAAGAATAATTGTATTTATATTGAAAGAGGAGAAAACAAAATCACTACTTAGAATAAATCAACTTTAATTATTGCTTTGTTCTTCAGATTCCTGAGGTTCTGATGCATCCTCTTCTAGAGGTTTCGTATTGAATTTTAAAGGTTTATACCCTACTCCCCAATTGTAAGATAAATAAACTCCAGAAAAGAAATACCAGTCATTACCATCTGGATTCCCTCTTCCTGTGCCTGTAGGAAGGTTCACAACATCAGTTCCTAAATACTCACCCATCCTATTAGCAACAATAGCTGTAACTGGTCTATTTGCCGCTATTAGGTCATCATATGAAACATACGTCCCACTTACATCATCAATATAATCTGTAAACGTGATCCTTGGAACGAGTTCTATTCCCATTTCAATATTATCAAATAAGTGAAATCGGAGACCTATACCAAAAGGTATATTAAATTGTGTGAGTTTATATTTATCATTGAATCCTGGTAAGCCTTGGCCCTCAGTTCCAAGTGGCTGCAATTCAATTATTTCAACTACACCGAATTCGTTTCTTGCAAACGTCTTTGGATTAAATTTAAAAACATTGATTCCTGTGGTATAATAAACTTTCACACCATATTTATCCAAACCCTTTAAAAAGTGATTGATATTAATTTCGGTATTTATACCAAATTCATATAGTGGGCTTTGAAAACTTAAATTCCTACTTTTCTTACTAGCATTTTTAGAATCAGAATCACGGCCAACCAGTTTGCCTGTCATGAACTTGGCATTCACTTTGAATAGATCATTGAGCTTAATGCCTACCAATGTAGACCAAGCCAGTTGACCTTGAGAAAAACTAAATTTATGAGTAGTTGGAGCCAAATCTCCTTGATAATAATTTGCGCCCAGGTAAAACCGAAATTCATATTCCTGTGCATCAAGACAAAAAGATGCAAGTAGGTAAAATATCAATATTGTTGTCCGACGTAAATACAATTAACTAAAATTTCATTCGAGATTTATTAAAGAAACGATAATCAATTTACATTTTAAAATCGATACTAAAATACTTTCTCAGATATTGGTATAACAAATATGGGATTATCTTTTATTTCTGACCGTAAGTTTAGTTTTGTTTGTAAACTAGTATACAAAGTTAAGACTATCGTGTCCTCCAATAACTGAGAAAATAATTTTTATTATAATAATTACTACTATAAAATTGCCTTAGCGAGTGCATCATTTTCCCAATTGACTTTCAATTAAACCTTCAGGGAGATTCATTATTAAAAGTGAATTGGTAACGTCTAAGTCTTTCATGAATTCCGAAACCAGCGGTATTAGTATTCGATTTTGTTTATCATCTATCAAAATCGCCATTAACTGCTTGGGGTATTCCTCTACAGACTGGATCCTGCCAATAATTTGACCACTTTCAGTTTTTATGGTAAACCCAACTAATTTATCAAGATCATCTCCTTCTATGTCTTCTTTATAAGAAACGTCCTTTTTGCGAAGTTTTAGGATACAACCAGTTATCTCCTTTGCAGTTTCTGGAGCATCGACATCTTCAAATTTAACTAAAAAGTGAACGCTCTCATCCAAACTTTCAACAAAATATGGAATCAAATGACCCGCTTTCTCAACAAACCACACATCGCAATTCTCCAAATCTGATTTGAAGGCCTTTTCAGGGACAACTCTTATCTGTCCTTTCGTTCCAAATGACTTATTTAATTTACCTACAGTAATATATTCCAAGGATATCTATTTTTTCTTGAATGAAACTAAAGTTTGAGTCAGTTGAAATCCTTTTTCTGCACGTTCAATCCATGGAAGTGATTCATTTCCATCTTGTGTATCAAATATTTCCATCTTTCGTTCAACCAATCCTATGCCTTTCGCATAAGATTCAGTACTAAATCTTTTACTTATAAAAGTAACTTCATCTATATGAGAAACATCTAATACTTCTGGATATAAAGTCCCTCCAATTGTTTTAGCACCTATATTATTTATTTTATATTCCCAGCCTCTATACACAGTAAGATTTTCTGCCGCAACTGGAAATTCTTTTTCATCATCAAAAAATATATGACCGTCCCATTTTGTTCCATCTACGGCTGGAAATACTAATTTTACAAAAGATATATTCCCTTCAGATCTAATAGCTCTTCCATCATCTCTTTGCGTAATCCAAATGTTTTTAATCTGCCATTGAGAAAGAGAATCCTTCCGATAGCTTCTTTGCAACTTATATTCCTTTTTAAATTCCGAATCCTCTATAACTTCGATCAATTCTTCCTTTATGAATGAGGAACTAATTATGTTGTTATCTCCTCCTTGGATAATTAAAACTGAATCCACAGAATATATCCATTCATAACCCAACGCTAGTGGAAAATATTCATATCCAAAAATGGTCTCATCTGGAGTTTCTATTTCATTTTCTCCACATGAAATTACAGAAAAAAATAATACACTAAATAGAAATATTGGAAGTCGTTTCATGCCGTAATAAATTTAAAGACGCAGTTTTTCTTGAAATATTTACTCTTGTAAAATACATTTTGATAATACACAGGAGTATGCAATTTAGAATATAACATTAAAATCTTTCATAATATTATACTTGAATATTCTTTCTCTGTAATGATACATTAATAAAGTTCGCTTTTATACACAGGTATTTAATTTTTCAACAAGGCAAAAAACTCAGACAATGCAGGGCATTGGCGAGGCTTTTTAACACTGTAGAAAGATAAAATAACAAGT
>CAJXUU010000109.1 GCA_913061325.1 uncultured Saprospirales bacterium
GAGATTTCTGCCTGTCTCGTGGGCTCGGAGATGTGTATAAGAGACAGCCTTTACACCGTGGACAAAAGAACTGTAGAAACTGTCAAAATATTTAATGATGCGGCACATCGTTATCAAGATAAGTATATGGATGTAAGCCCATATGCTGATAGTTTGTTTTTGTTCTGTGAGTCATTAAGCTCGCCAGAAAGTGACATTATTGATGTTGCTTGTGGACCGGGAAATGTAGCAAAATTTATCACTGATAAAATGCCAAAAGCTAAAATATTGGCTACTGACTTATCAATAAAAATGCTGGACCTAACTAAACTTAATGTGCCAAATGTTAGTACTGCCTTAGTGAATGCAAAAGACTTCAAAACTATAGACCGGCAGTTTGATGGAATATTAGCCAGTTTTATTTTTCCATACTTATCTAAAAGTGAAGTAATTGATTTTATAAATGATGCTTCAGTAAAACTGAAAAAAAGTGGTGTTTTGTATATAAGTACAATGAAGGGTAAGAACTCAGAATCTGGATATGTAGGTCCAGAAGATGGCATCCAGATGTATATGAATTATCATGAAGCTGATTATATAGAAAGAGCTCTTATAGATTGTGGTTTTGATTTAGTTTCAAGCATCCTCCAGCCGTATGATTATGGTATGGATAAAAAGGGTGATGATATAATTATAATTGGAAAATTGAAAGATTAAAGGCCTTTCAATACTTTATCGATAACTTCTGCATAATGGGTATGCTCGAGCTTTAAAACGTTTGCTGCAATTTCATTTGCGGAGTCAGTAGGTAAAATAGCGCATTTAGCTTGAAAAATGTGTCCACCTTCGTCGAAATTTTCATTTACAAAATGGATTGTCATTCCAGATACAGGTTCATTATTTGCCTTTACAGCTTCGTGGACATGATGGCCATACATTCCTTTCCCGCCATATTTTGGCAATAACGCAGGATGAATGTTTAGTATTTTATTTGGAAATTTTGAGATCAAATATGGAGGAATCAACCATAAAAAACCAGCAAGAACTATCAGGTCTATTTTTTCTGCTTTTAGTACATTTAGAATATAATCATTATTATAAAAGTATGGTCTATCTATTCTTAAAGTAGAGACACCGAATTCTCTAGCATGATTAAGTACTCCAGCACTTTTTCTATTGGTAATGATAATAGCTACGTCAACATCATCTCTATCTTCAAAGTATTCGAGGATTTTTCTAGCGTTAGAGCCAGAACCAGATGCAAATATGGCTATGTTTTGAACTTTCAATTTGATACTTATTGAGAAATAAATAGATATTATTAATTATCTTAAACTCTTGTAAGCAATGGTCTGAGAAGGGTCTATGCTGAGCATAACACTTCTTACTTTTGTTTTTTGGTCAGCATCCGCGGTTATGAAAATGTCAACTATTTCTATCCTTTTAGTATCAGCAAACATTTGAGGCAGTATTGTATTGTTAATTTCTTTATTCACACGACCCACATCAGTAATGGCTTCTAATATTACTGCTCTACCTTCATTGAAATCTTCGTACATTTTATCCATTCCTTTTCTGTGATAACTGTACGATGCTTCTCTCATTCTACGAAACTTAGGAGATCTAATGTTTTCAATAAGGAAGTATCTATTTTGTTGTCTTTTATCATCTTGCGTCCATCCGCCATCACCTCTTTGGAGGCTAGCGGGAAGGCTATTATACAATCCAAAAGCTTGATCAAAATATTGATCACCACCCAAAGGAGAGAAAGAATCATAATCCATGCCCAACATGAAGTAGGCAAAGAAACTTAATATAGAAGATAAATTGTCTGCATAACCATCAGTAGAAATTCTAATGTTCTGCAGGCCATCATAACTAAATGTGAGATTCTTATCCACATATTTCATGATAGGAGTGCTCGTGTTAGAATTGAATACTGGTCTTGAAGTCTGCACAACCAATTGTCCTTTGAAGCTTGTAGCACTCAATTCTTCCTTTATTGTGAGTTGAATATTACCTCGTATTTTTTCATAGTCTTGAAAAGAATCTTCTGTCCAAGTATTAGAATTATAAAACTCATAGAGTTGCTTCTGAAGTGCAGCTACAATATTATCATTAGTCAAAGATAATCCTGGTGCACCAACCTTGACCTCCAGTTCAAATTCTTGTGCAGAACTTGTGTTTGCCAAAACTATCAAAAAGCAAAAAATGCTTAGTCTTAAAATATTCTTCATTATTTATTTTTTCTGTTAGTCACCTCAATATCTAATTTCTTAGAATTGATTTGCTTGCTTGCAAACAATCAACAAAGGAATGTAGGTGACTTTTCATTACTGTTGATAAGGTCTGACTCATTAACTTTCTTTTACAAGAGTTACAATCTCATCTACTATGTCGATCGCAACTGCTGGTTTACTTTTTAACGGATATTCTTTGATATCACTTTCAGATTTTATGATTCTGATCTTATTGGTATCATGTTGGAATCCAGCTCCATTATCATTCAATGAATTTAGAACGATGAAATCAAGGTTTTTCTTTTGTAGTTTTCGATTTGCATTAGAAATTTCATCATTTGTTTCTAAGGCGAAGCCTATTAGGAGTTGATTTTTCTTAAGAGACCCTAATTGTGCAGCTATATCTTTTGTTCTTTTTAAAGGTATGTTAAGGTCTCCTTCTTTTTTCTTAATCTTTATATCAGATACAGTTTGCGGAGTATAATCTGCGACAGCTGCAGCCATAACAGCAACATGACAATCTTCAAAGTTTGATACAGCAGATTGATACATTTCTTCAGCTGATGTAACTTTTATTGTAGATACATTGCTATGATTGCTAGATAAGTTTGATGGGCCTAAAATGAGAAGAACCTTAGCTCCTCTGATTGCACATTCTTCAGCAATAGCAATTCCCATTTTACCAGAGCTTCTATTTCCTATAAATCTTACAGGATCAATTGCTTCATGAGTAGGTCCAGCAGTTACGATCACTTTTTTACCAGCCAGATCTTGATTGGTAGCGAGCTTAATTGATAGATAGGTTACGATATCTTCTGGTTCTGCCATCCTTCCTTCACCACTCAATCCACTTGCTAATTCTCCGTTGCCAACAGGAATAATCCCATTGCCGTATGATTCTAGTTTTGCGAGATTTGATTTGGTAGAAGGGTGTATCCACATATCAAGATCCATTGCTGGAGCAATATATACTGGACATTTAGCGGATAAATAGGTAGCTACTAACATAGTGTCAGCTATTCCATTTGCCATTTTGCCTAAAGTTGTGGCTGTACATGGAGCTACTATCATAGCATCTGCCCAGAGCCCCAACTCGACGTGGTTGTTCCAACTGTTTCCATCCGATACTTCAGTATGAACATCATGTTTGGATAGGGTAGACAAAGTAAGTGGAGATATAAAAGCACAAGCCGAAGGAGTCATGATAACTCTAACTTCGGCTTGTGCTTTTATCAATAATCTGGTAAGTGAAGCGGCCTTATATGCAGCAATCGAACCTGTGATACACAGTATTATTTTTTTCGATGCTAGGCCTCCGCTCATGTCCAGATATTTCGTTTTTAGAAGATTTGTTTGTTTATACCTCCATTCAATATCAAATACTGAACCAAGTAGAAACTATAAACGTAATCTGAAAATTACTCTTCGTCTCTTAATCTGTACTCTAGCTCTCCATTCATATACTCAGTGAAAGCTATAATAGCGGGATTCGGAAGTCTCTCATAAAATTTTGAGATTTCGATCTGCTCTTTATTTTCGTGTATTTCTTCAATTGCATCAGAAGTAGTAGCGAATTCTTCCAACTTACCATGCAATTCTACCTTAATATCTTGTGAAAGAGAAGTAGCTCTTTTTCCAATAATATTGAGTACTTCATAGATGTTACCTGTAGTGGCTGCGATGGTTCTTACATCTCTTGCTTCTACATTTGGATCTATTGATTGTACTTTACTTTTAATATCACTCATGCTTTAAGTTTTTTTAATTCTTCAACTGTGTTATTATATATATTAGCGACTTCTTTGCTATACTCCGATGACGGATGTTTTTTTGTAAACTTCTTATATAACGTAACGGTATTCTCATATCGTTCCTCTTTTTTGCCATAAATACTCTTTTTGGCAAATTCATATGTAGCTTTTATCATCAAATACCTTACCTTTTCTGCTTCTACAGCATCTGGGTATTGGATCAACATGTTTCCAAACGAGCTTACAGCAGATTCATATTGTCCGATATTATAATAAAGCTGTCCTTGTTGGAATGCTTTTATTTCAAGCTTTCTTCTCATTTCATCAATCAATCCATTACACTCTTCCACTCTCTCACTTCTAGGGTGAGTATTGATAAATATCTGTAACCCTTCAATGGCTTTGACCGTATAACTCTGATCTAACTTAGGGTTAGGAGATAATCTATAGTTTGAATACGCAGACATGTATTCTGCTTCTTCTCTTTTGTCACTATTATAAAATGTGCTCGAAAAGCTTTTAAAGTAATGTGCTGCTAATATAAACTCATTGTTATAATAGTGAGTATATGCAAACTTTAAGAATAATTCTTCAGCTTCCGTTTTACCTCTATAGTTAGGAATAGATAACTCTAATAAAGTCTGAGCTTTCAACCAATCTTCTTGGTCATAAAACTCTAATGCTTTTTGATATATTAATTCAGGATTGTTACTTGTACGTACCGCTTCGAATTCGGATTTACAAGCAAAAATCACAATAGAAATAAATATTAATAAAACGCTTTTTTTCATAGGGCTGCAAAATTAGTATTTTTTTGATATTCAAGTGTATAAATGTTCATAAATAGGGACTTTGAGCACCTGCTCGAAGTCATTATCATTGTTTCTATAAGTAAAATGTCTCCAAAAGCCCGAATACTAACGAGATTTAGAAGATTTTGCTGTATTTGTATTGTTTTATTAAGGGAAGTTTAACATAGGGGTCACCCCTTGTAAAGGTTTATTTTTCAAGAAATGATATACTAAAACGATAAGTCAAAGGTTTTTAAAGTTGAATTTTGAAAAAGTCATCGTAAGCTGTTATCTGATTTGGCCAGTTGTATTTTTCCACTTGTGTTCTAATAATTTCTGTATCATTTGGATGGCTGTTTATTGCCGATCTTATTTTATTGCCGAACTCTTTTGTATTTGAAAAATAACAATCATCATATTTTGCTCTATCTAAATGCTCAGGAAATGCCAATCGATCTGGCAATATTGGATAACAACCGGATGCTATTCCTTCCACTGCGGATATTCCAAAAAAATCTTGATTACTTGTGACAGGCATGATGTCCGCTTTTACCAATAATTGTAAATACTCAGTTCTAGATTTTGCATAGCCAAAATGTATAATTTTTTGACCAAGTTTCGATCTTGCTTCTTCGAATATTTTAGGTGATCGTTTGTATTTTTGTCCAGCCACGATTACTTCGAATTTCACTCCATCTTCATTTAGTTGGAACAATGCCTCAAAAAAATCTTTAGGATTCTTGTCATATTCCCATCGGTGATTCCATAGAATGACTGGAATGATGTTTTTTGACTGCTCCAATTTTAGTAAATTATTCATATTAACACCAATAGGTAAGACGAAGCTTTTTGATCTTACTCTTTCTATTTCTTTTGCTGGCGTTTCGTCAGGAAACTGACCTAGAAAACTTGGAAGAATTCCTAAGAAATTTTCTTTGTGAAATGAAGAATTAAATATAATCCGATCTGCTGCCAAACAAGACAGGTAATTGATCCACCCATAATGGTTATCTCTTTTTAATACTATATCTGGATCGTTTTCTGACCATGGATATGTTATCTGGTTTTCATGAAAAAATACGTTTATTGGAACGTTGTTGTACCATGCACTTCTATCTCCTTTTGCGATTAATAATCCCCTTAAAGAAGCAATATTGGTAAACGAAGTAGATAGTATAAGGTCATATTGCTGTTCTATTGCAATAATCTCATTGGCAAAGTGAATTGCTGAGTGTTCCATTCTCCATTTCCAATGCCTACCTGGCATGTATAGTAAGTCGACTTGATGTGAAGAATTGGCTATAAAACCATCTGCCCATTGTTTGTGACTTACTCCATAAAAAGATTCTAGAAGAAGGATTTTCATATTGTAAAGATATATCTGATTCTTGATAATTTGAATACTCATAGATCTACATGAAATAAATCTTCTATATTTGATTTCTAGACTAGAAATGAAAATAAATTGAAAAATAAATCAGATATATTAGTCATCGGGGCAGGAGTAGCTGGACTAACATTCGCTATTAAAATGGCAGAAAAGAGACCTGACGTGAGCATCACTGTATTGACTAAAACGCATGAAGGAGAAAGCAATACACGCTATGCACAAGGTGGTGTGGCTGCAGTGTGGAATCATCAGCAAGATGACTTTAAGAAGCATATTGCTGATACACTCGACGCAGGTGACGGTCTCTGTGATGAAGAAGTAGTCGCAATGGTGATCGAAGAAGGCCCTAAAATGGTACAAGAAATCATAGAATGGGGCACAAGATTTGACAAAGGAAAGCAAGGAAGTTACGACCTTGGTATGGAGGGCGGACACTCTGAAAATAGAATTCTACATTACAAAGACCTTACCGGTTGGGAAATACAAAGAAGTCTTTTAGCTAAAGTAAAAACGTTCGATAATATCACGTTTTTGCAACACTATTTTGCGCTAGATTTGATAACACAACATCATCTTGGAAGGAACAAAACGAGGCTTAATAATGATATAGAGTGTTATGGAGCATATGCTTTGAATAAGAAGTCAAAGGAGATAGAAACGTTTCTTGCAAAGCAAACTGTGTTATGTACAGGAGGAGCAGGTCAGATATATAAAAGTACAACCAATCCTATGATCGCTTCTGGGGATGGTATGGCGATGGTGTATAGGGCTAAAGGGAGGTTGGCTAATATGGAGTTCATCCAATTTCATCCGACTTCACTTTATAATCCTGAAGGAGAGAATCCATCATTCCTTGTCTCAGAAGCAGTGAGAGGTTTTGGAGCCATATTAAAGACTTCTGATCAGAAAGAATTCATGCAAAAGTATGATGATCGTTTATCTTTAGCACCAAGGGATATAGTAGCACGAGCGATAGATAAAGAAATGAAAGAACGAGGAGACGATTTTGTGCTCCTTGATTGTACTCATATTGAGAAAGATGCTTTTATCAATCATTTTCCTACTATTTACAATAAATGCAAGAGTATAGGCATCGATCCTATGAAAGATATGATTCCAGTGGTGCCAGCTTGTCATTATGTGTGCGGCGGCGTATTAGTTGATAAGATGGGCAACACATCCATTAAGAATCTTTATTCTGCAGGAGAGTGTACTTGTTCAGGTTTGCATGGAGCGAATAGATTGGCATCGAATTCTCTTTTGGAAGGTCTTGTTTATGGAAACAATATTTCGATCGAAATTGCCAAAAATATAGATGGGGCCGAAATGCAAGAAGGAATTCCAGATTGGAATGCCAAAGGAACTACAGCACCCAAAGAGCTTGTACTTATGACTCAGAGTCAAAAGGAATTAAAAGAAATAATGAGCGCTTATGTTGGAATAGTAAGGACGGAGGTGAGATTGAAACGTGCCATGGATAGACTTTGGTTGCTTTATAATGAGACTGAGATGCTTTATTCTAGCTCAGTTGTTTCACCACAAATTTGTGAATTGAGAAATTTGATTACAATTGGATATTTAGTTTCAAAGGCTGCTCAATTCCGGAACGAAAGTCGCGGGCTGCATTTCAATACCGATTATCCTGAGAAGCATGATTATTTGGAAACAACATTGTTATAATACCACATAATCAATGTATATAGTAAAAACACCACCCTTCGTTCAGTTCCTATTCAAAAGGCTCATTTGGAGATTTATTGATACTAAAAAAGTATTTTTGACATTTGATGATGGGCCTGTTCCAGAAGCAACGCCTTGGGTTTTGGATATTTTGAAAGAGGCAGATGTCAAAGCGACGTTTTTCTGTGTAGGTGAGAATGTAAAGAAATACCCAGAAATATATCAGCGAATATTAGATGAAGGCCATACGGTAGGCAATCATACTTACAATCACCTCAATGCTTGGAAAACCAATTCAGAGGAATATTTAGAAAACATAAAATTGGCAAGCAATGAAATAGACTCAAAGTTATTTCGACCTCCATACGGCAAACTATATCCAAAATTATCCAAGAAGATAGAAGAAGATTACGATATCATCATGTGGGATATATTAAGTGGAGATTTCGATTCTAATATAAGTGCTGAAAAATGCTTGACGAATGTAACATCAAAGGCTAGAGAAGGATCGATAATTGTATTTCATGATTCTGTGAAGGCCATAGAGAAGTTGAAATATGTATTACCTGAAGTGATGAAATTCTTTAAAGAACGAGGAATTGGATTTGAAAAGATTCCAAACAAATAATCGATAGATGAATTACTTATTGGATACTTCTGCAATAGTCCATTATCTGAAGTTTGGAACTGTCTATAATCGAATAATACAAGACTTCGCTCCATTTCGTAATGGAAATAGAGCATTCATATCAGTTGTAACTCTAGGAGAATTAAAGTCTCTCTCGTTAAGGAATAATTGGGATGGTAACAAAAAGAATCAACTCGATGTTGTGTTATCAATGTGCATTTCAGTTCCTATTTCAAGCGAAATAATAGATTTATACTCAGAAATTGATGCGTTTAGTCAAGGAGAGAATAAGACACTTAAGCTAGATGTCCCAGTTAGGAGCATGGGTAAGAATGATATTTGGATTGCTGCTACAGCTTCAGCAAAAAGTGCCAAATTAATCACCATCGATAAGGATTTTAGCCACCTAGCAGATGAGTTTTTAGATTTAGTTTTATTATCTGTCAAAGGCAAATACTTATATCCCTGATATAATACTTAATCTATTCGCCTATCTTGTTTTTTTCAAAATCACAACAGATGGGAAGTAGTATGGTACAATGTTCAGAATCCAGATATATATCAAGGCCAACGTAGAAAGAAAAAATACTTCGAAGGATGGTACTATAAGATCGTGCATCCGTCAGGGGATCTGCATTTGCCCTAATTCCAGGAGTATCAATAGAATCAAAATCTAAGCGACATGCATTTATCCAATTAATGGATGGAACAGGTGGAAAGAGCCACTATTATGAATTTGATTATAATGAATTTTTTGCTCATCCGGAAAAGTTGGAAGTTAGGATAGGGGATAGTTATTTTTCTGGGAATGAGGTGAAAATTAATCTTCCGGATATTCAAGGGGACCTAAAAATAACCAATACAACGCCTCTTTCATAGATCAATGCTTAATCCTGGAATTATGGGTTGGTATTCATTCACACCAATGATGCAATGCTATCATGGTATTGTAAGTATGCATCATCATATTGATGGTCAACTGAACCATGATGGAGTCAACTGGGATTATAGCAATGGTATTGGATATATCGAAAAATATTGGGGTACTTCATTTCCCAAATGTTGGTTTTGGACGCAATGCAATACATTTACGGGTCATGATAAAGTAAGTGTTTTGCTAGTGTAGCGCATATACCATGGATGGGTAACTACTTTGTTGGGTATATCGCCGCTGTCCAGATAGGAGATGAATTACATCGATTTGCAACTTGTAATGGAGCAAAATTTAAGACAAGAATTGAAGGGGATTCAGTTTATATGGATTTTAAAAAAGGCAATAAGGTTTTATCTGTTCGAGCTACAAAAGGGATAGGTGCAGATCTCAAAAGCCCAATCTCTGGACAAATGACTGGCAAGGTAAATGAAAGCCTGACTGCTACAATGTTGGTGAAACTCATAATAGATGGTAAACCTGAATTAATTGCGGAAGGGCATAATGCGGGTCTCGAAGTAGCGAGTGATTATGAGGTTCTAATAAAAGACAAATACTAAGTGAATTTTTCAATCTTGTGATTCCATTTCAAAAGAATGACTAGGAAATGATTTAACATTCCAAATATTTTGGGTTTCTTTCATTTTAATGTGGGTATTGTAAGTAGTTGAATTACAAAATAATATAAGTCTATTTGAAGAGATGTCTTAGACTATGCAATAAATTTTTATTTTTTTTCTTGCTGAAAGTAGGGGTATTCGTTTTACCAATCATCTTACATACAAAGCAATCTACCTTAAGCAAGTAGAAATTACCAAATATTTAAACACTAAACCACATGATTAACTCATCAATATTTCTTATGCTACGCGAATTCGATATCCTCAAATCACTTTCTGAAAGAGAATTAGAAGAAATGACAAAGTTAGCTCAACTCAAAAGAGTTGAAAAGAACTTGAACATTTATGAGCCAGGTGATGAGAGTCATTTTGTTTATTTGGTGCAGAAGGGGAGTGTTAAATTAGGCATAAACGCTGCTTGTGGTAAGATATTGATCAAAGATGTAGTTTACGAAAATTCACTTTTCGGAGAAAATATATTTGTTGGCGACGGTCAGCGAAAAGAATTTGCCAAAACAATGACGGATACCTCAGTTATCAAGATTCCAACAGAAGTATTTCGCACCATGGTTGAAGAAAATGGCGCTTTTGCAAACGATATCATGGGTGTGATACTTCAACGATTACAATTACTAGAAGAGAGAATGCAATCCTTTGTTTTCAAGAAAGCCAAGATTAGAATCATGGACTTCATCAAGAAAACGGGAGAACTACGTGGTATCAAGATTGGCATTCAAGAGATATTAATCAATCATGGAATGTCTCACAAGGAGATTGCATACCTCACAGATACAAGTCGCCAAACAGTTGCCAGAGTATTAGGTGAATTGAAAAAGGATGACTTGATCCATTTTAGTGCGAGAAAACCAAACAAGATTCTGATTAGAAATATGATGAGTCTAGCATAATTACCCAAAAATAGATATTGGTCTTAGTTCAATTGCGGTATAGTGCGATGTAGAATCATTATGTCCACAATCTTATGTTTATTCAGGTGTCTTCCATTTACGAAATTGGACTTAATTACGATAAGCCTAAAGATTAAGTATTTGGTTTTTCGCTTTGAAAACGGGCTTCTCCTATTGCTTATGGAGAGGTCTGTTTTGTTTTGGGGAATTGTGAATACTAGAAACTAACAAAAAAGAACCTGAAGAAAGCATTTAATCTTCTTTAGGTTCTTTTATAATATAAGAAGCTCGTTTTATTCTACAATTTTAATTTCTTTGGTTTTGGTTACTAGCTGACCTAATCCAATTAATCCCCACACTTTTGCTTCTACTACCCAATCAGAGTTGGCTTGTAGGTCATCGGATTCTGTAAGTGTAATTAAATTATTTGTGACAGTGTATGTACTGGTCGTAGCTGAAAGCATATCCTGATGACTAAATAGAACATATCCAGTTGCAGTATTTCTAATTTCATAAGAAAAATTATTTACACGTTCTCCTTCTTCACTATAATATCTAATCTCTATTGGTAGATCAGTACCAATTTTATATTCATCTAATATTGGATTATCTATGTCAATGTTGTAGTTGAAAAAATCATCATTGTCATTTAAGTCAGTACTGTTAAGTACATAGCCGTCGGGCATGTCACAAGCATCTTGTGTAATGTCCAGGATTAAAAACTTTCTCATCTGTAAAGACGATAGGAAGGACGTCATCTTTCCAAAGTTCCTTGAGGTATGCTCAATAAGCTGCCCACTTGTTATCATTATCTTGTATATATTTTCTCAATTGAGGAAATATAAGTTGCCTGTCCACTGACAGTACACCTAAAGAATCTACGTCATAGGTGATTATGCCTGCCACTTTCTTACCAGCCATTTCTATGTTGTCATTATAGGATACTGGTTCAGTTTTTATAATTGCCCTTGTGCTTTCTATATTCCAATCTTGAGCCAATGAAGAAAATATACTTGTGATTATTAAACAACTGATGAGTGAGTATTTCATATAGTTAGTTGTGATTCTTTTTTATAGAAGATAGATGTGTTAATGTACTTAAAAAAGATGATTTTCAGAGAAATCCTTTGGGTTGGCCTAATTTGACACTTCATTTAATTTCAAAAAAAATATGATTTACCAATCAAGCCTGCCAAAAAGAGTAATAAAATCATCAACAATACGCCTTGTCTTACATCAAATGAAAACTAGACAACCATTCTAAATGCTTGCTTTTAGTATTTATTGTTAAATTTGCGGGATATTATATCAACATCATCTTAAAATTAAGATAAAAACATCAAAGACCACTTTTTCAAAGGACAAGGTGGATTAATATGAAGAGGTAAGTGTTCAACTAGTTAAAAATATGTAAAAATCTTATTTCAATCCACAACTTTGTTAATTTGCATCGTATTAAGGTGATAAAATAAAAATGAAATGGAACTATGAGTTGGTTGTGTAAAATGATGAAATTAAATTTTACATGCACCATTCAATCATAATAAAAACGAATTCACACAATTGAAAAGCTCCAAGGGGGCTAACAGTTTTAAAGCTATTTGCTTGCGGGGAATTGATAGATTAAATTTCTAATAGTGTTAAACATTATCACTACGGAAATCCATATTTATTTAGTACTTTGTCCAAATTAAATATGCGTTTGCGAATATCAAATCAGTCTTGCTAAAATAAAACTGCTGATTTTCAGAGAACCAAAATGCAAAACAAAAATCAATATAAAAAAGTATAAATAATGAGTAACATACTACACAACCTAGATCGTTGGGTTGAGGAATGCCCAAACAAAACTTTGTATTCGTTTATGGATATTAAAGGTGATGTTGATGAAAATTTTACATACGCTGAATTTTCAGATCGCTATAAAATTATAGCAAACAACCTTGCCAGCAACTACAATTTTAAAAAGGGTGATCGGATCATGCTTGCATATCCACCGGGTATTGAAATGATCTGTGCTTTTTTTGCTTGTGTCCATAGGGGATTAATTCCTGTACCAACATATCCACCTTCATCCTCGGGCTTTGAATCTGCTTATTATAAGATGGCTTACTTAGCAAAAGACTGTGATGCAGTTGGGGTGCTTACTAACAGCCAATATTATTGGTCTCTTAAATTGAACCTGGATAGAAATAACATTATTAAAAAAACAATACTATCTGAAATACCTTGGATTAATAGTGATGAGTTTTTAGCAATGAGCACTGCAGAAACAGAAAGAATACACTCTGATATAGTATTCATTCAATATACTTCTGGTTCTACTACTGATCCTAAAGGGGTTATGGTTACTCATGATAACCTATTGAATAATTGCAAAAACATGTTGGATCATGTACCAATAGGTGTTACTTGGTTGCCACAATACCATGATATGGGTCTGATCGGCTACTACCTCTTTTTTGCTATTACAGGTGGAACAACACATGGGTTTGCCACTTTAGACTTTATTCGTAATCCTTCCTTATGGCTTGAATCAATATCTAAGTATGGTGCCACAGCCTCTTCTGCACCGAACTTTGCTTTTGAATATTGTATTCAACCTGGCAAAATTTCAGAGGAAGTTTTAGCGAAATTGGATTTGAGTTCATTGAAAATTTTAATGAGTGCTGCAGAACCAGTACGTCCAGAAACCTTTCAAAAATTTCTAGCCTTTTTTAAACCTTATGGGCTTAAGGCTGAAAGTTATTGCGCTGCTTATGGACTTGCAGAAAACACACTTGCTGTTTCTAATTTTGGTCAAAAGTATGTATCTCTCGATACAGACTCATTGAAAAATAATAAATTAGAATTTCACAATAATAGTAATGGGGTTACAACTCAGATTATGAGTTGTGGCAAACCTTTAAAGGATCAAACTATTAAAATAGTTGACGAGAACACTTTGGTTGATTTAGGTGAAGGAGCAATAGGAGAAATATGGTTGAACGGTCCGAGCAAGTGCCTTGGATATTGGAATAAACCTGAAAAGAATAAGGAAGTTTTTGAAGCTAGAACATCAAGCAGTAGTGATAACAGATATGAAACTTTTTTGAGAACAGGTGACATGGGTTTTCTTCATGAGGGTGAATTATATGTTTGTAGTAGATTGAAGGATATGATCATTATCCGTGGCTTGAATTATTACCCACATGACATTGAAAAAATAGTAGAAGATTCCAACAGTTATATAAGGAAAGGCAATGTGGCTGCATTTGCTATTGAAGAGAATGGAGAAGAAAAGTTAGTGGTTTTGGCTGGGGTGAAAAATAAAAACAACATACCTGATCCACTTGAGATAACTGAAGAAATAAGAAAGAAATTGAATATCCTTACCTATTCAATAACTTTCGTTATGGCTAAAAGCATCCCAAAAACTTCTTCTGGTAAAATTAGACGTTCAAAAGCGAAGCAACTATGGCAAGACGGTGAATTGGAGGTTTTGAAAAACTATTCCAGTCAGAATGAAATAAATGCTGCTAATAAAGATAGAGACAAAAATGCCTCACCCTTTGATGAAATTAAAACTAAATATGGTTTTACAGGTCAAGAGACGTATTCATTAGTGCATGCTTTGGATTCCTTGGATTTAGTATTGCTTATTCATGATACTAAAGCATTATTAAAAGATAAGGGAGCAACGAAATTGGCGAATGAAATTGATGCCCGTCTATTGCAAGAGTTAAGTGTTTCAGAATTCTTTGACCTCATTGAGCAACTTAGAACGTCATCTCTCATTGCGATTAACAGACTTAAGAAAACAATTAAAAAGCTTCATAAAGAGCATAGGGATTTTGAACAGAAAAGAATGCTTCAAGATTCAAAACTCCCATTTGAACCTGCAACTCCTGTGTATGATGCTGAGCATCTAAAAAGTGGTAAAGTTCTTTTAACAGGAGGTACTGGATTCTTAGGGCCCTTTATCTTAAAAAGCTTGCTTGAACAAACGGATGATTTAATTTATGTTTTAGTAAGAGCGGAAAATGAAGAAAAAGGCATGGGTAGATTGCTGGAAGGCATGGAACTTTCTGCTATTGCCGAGGAAGAATATATTGGAGAATTTAGAGACAGAGTAATTCCAGTTTGCGGTGATTTAGGAAAACCAAATCTAGGCTTAAACGATGCTACGTGGGATTTTCTTTCTAAAAATATTCATACGATTTATAATAATGGTGCTCTTGTTAATTATCTGTTCAACTATGAAAAGATGAGAAAGCCTAATGTATTGGGCACCAATGAAATTATAAAATTAGCATTAAATGAAAAGCCCAAAATCTTAAACCATGTGTCGACCACATTTATTTTTGGTTGGGCAGTAAAAGATTCTTTGTTTGAATCTAGCTCATGTGAGAACTTAGATCTTCTTGATTTTGGGTATAGCCAAACCAAGTGGGTTTCTGAAAAAATCATATTGGATGCTATGACATATGGATTAAAGGCGAGAATTTTCCGCCCGGCATTGATTTCACCAGCTATGAATGGTGGTGGTAATAATTTCGATATTGCGGTCCGCCTCGTTGCCTTTATGATTAATCATGGCATAACTGTTAATGCTTTCAATCAAGTAAGTTTTACTCCAGTTGACATTGTTGGTAATAACATTGTTGCGATCTCAAGTTTGGAAGATTCAGTCAACAAGACATTCCACATAACAAGAGATGAGTTTGCTAGAATGAAGGATATAACGGATATAATCAATCAACTAACAGGGCAGGATTTCACTATGTTTGAACTTCCTCAATTTGTTCCTGAAATTGTTTCCCAATGTAAAAAAGATGATTTATTATTTCCTCTTTTGGATTTTCTGGTTCGATCTGTTGGCAATATTTCAGCGATGGAATTTAAGCTCTACGATAACAGTAATTATCGAAAAGCAAAAGATGAAGCGCCTGCCGCGTTACAAGATATTAGCTTAGAGGACACGGTAAAAGGAATGTTACAATTAATGATTAACAAAGACATTGTGAAAACTAGACTATTAGAAGCAAAAGAAGTTAACTAGTAACAATAGCATAATAATCAAAATGTTCTTTTGCTAGTGCAATAGCTAAAGAAGTGAAAGTGAAGGTGGGATCGGGTATAAGCATACTCGATCCTTCTTTATTTGACAATGTAAAAGAAATGGTAGGATTATTGATTTGGTATATTCATTAATACCGATTATCCTTATTCTAACCAGGATTAGACGTTTTTACTTCTGAATTAGGTGTCATGTAAGCTTGCAAAGCTCACTGACGAGTGTTTGCTGCATAAGCCACTCTCTGCTCCAACAGTAGCCGAACAGTGTAACAAATGAAGGCATCTCGGCCCGTTTTTAAGCTCTTAATGCTAAATTACATTCCAAATACCCTCTGGGCTTGGGTAATTTATTTAGAAAATCACCTTGTGCCTTAGTCAGCTAAGGCCAATAAACGGTAGTTAATAAAGATATTTATACTAAAGAATTAGCTCTTATTATGCTATAATGCTTGAAATTGAAAAATGACTCTTTCTTCTTAATATCTCTGATTTAACAAAGAAATTCTAAAGGGGCATTCAGCAGTAACGTTGTTTCAAAATTTATTTGATTCTGAATTATTTTATTGCAGAGTATTATTCGACATTAGTCAGCATAG
>CAJXUU010000110.1 GCA_913061325.1 uncultured Saprospirales bacterium
GCCGCAGAATCGTTGAGACAGCATGCGACCGCAGGGAGTATGCTGTCTCAACGTCCAGGAGCATGTGGAGTCTGACTAAAAGGAAGATTCTATCATGCTAAATGTTGTAAGCTGTTTTTTTATTTTGTTTCAGACGCTTTCAACTCGGTCTGTTGCTGAAATATAAGATTGGTTAGACTGCTTTCCGTTTATTTTAAGATGGCTAAAACGAATAGGCAATCCTTTGGCAAAGAAGAAATCAGGCTTGTCTTGTAAGTGAAAATGCAAATGCGGTTCAGAACTATATCCACTGTGCCCGCACTTTCCCAAAAACTCTCCTTGTGAAACCCCTTCTCCTTTTTGCATATTGATACTTCCTTTAATTAAATGTGCGTAGAAAGAATATTCATTGTCTTTGTGTTTGATCACGACATGATTTCCAATAAAACTCTTTGCAAAAACGTCTAACACTCCTTTTCCTACAAAAGGTGCTGTTCCTATATTGTTTACAACTTTGACAACTGTTCCGTCAGCTACCGCCAAAATATTTTGATTATAACAATAATAATCTTTGACTTTTGTTCCTTTGTTTTCATGTCGACCAAAGGCATCATTTGCAATTACAAAATCATATGCAAATCGTTGAGTTATAATATCCCAAGAATGTGAATTGCCTTTATTTATGCCACCATTATACACCAACCACTCTATATTCTTTTCAAATGGTAATATATAATCAGTTTCACTATGATAGTCATTGGCATCATCGATTAATTGTGATTTATCTGAGCTAAGTTTAAGATTCCCAATGCCTTGTTTGAGCATTTGAAAAAGCTGAAATGGATTTAATAAAGATAATAAGCTTGTCCCGTAAAACGCGATCATTAATCCATTTTCTCCGAATTTCCCAATAGGTCCGGAAATTGGCCAATCTCTATATTTTTCATCTTCTTTTTGCTCTTGAATATCTTCTTTGGATAGCCGAGCTATCATAAAGTAAATTAATAAATAAACAACACCCAACCATCTTTCAATAAACCCGATTCCAAATATAAAATGCGAGATTGCCCAAAGAACAACAGTTAGTAGAAAAGCTGAAAGTAATTTTAGTAGAAGAGCTCCAAGTGTTTCTTTCATTAATTTATCCTTTATGCTATAAAATATGCTGACTAACATTTACTAAATACATGATTATCAATACCTATATTTTCTTCAATGTAATCAAATTCTCAACATTCTAAATCTCTTACCTGACGAACGTTAGTAGGGAAAATTAATTTGCAGAGGAAAAATTGAGCGCTTTTATTATCAGTAGTTCTCCTTTTATTCGACAGTTAAATTTTGTTGTTCAACTATAAAGTCAAAAGATAATTTGTCTAGTGAATTCCCAACTAAGATAGTTAGAAATTTTACGCTCCACACTCTTTTTACTTATCTTTAATACCATATCTGTTTGGATATGTCACTTTAAATTCATTGAGAATTAATTTAAGTTCAAGCAGCGTTATTATTGTGTTGCGCCTTCGGCAATAATTATGATGATATTCTCCATAGCGGCGACGACAATAATAGAGAGTTTTAGAAATAATGATCTTCTAAGCCTCCAGCCAATCAAACAATTACGATCATTTATATTAAATCTCAATTAGTAATTTCAAAATTCTATCCATAAAAAAGCAGCTCCATCGGTATAAACCAATGAAGCTACTAACCAGTACTTTTTACATCTTTCTAGTTGATGAAACTGACCTTTCCGTTATCCATATCGTACAAAGCTCCTACTATCATTATTTCTCCATTATCTTCCATTTCTTTCAGGATTGGACTATTGAGACGTATTTGCTTTATGGTGTTCTTTACATTGCTTTTTGATACCATATGCACAAACTTCTGATTCTTAGAGTTTCTTTCTCCATCATGCGCTACCACATCTACAGCTGGCTTTATCTTCTCTAGCATCGAAGTAATGTTTCCTAGCTTTACATCATTGATCGCTGCCTTTACTGCGCCGCAGTGTTCATGCCCCATTATTAATCCTAACTTCGAACCTGATACCTTACAAGCGAATTCCATACTCCCAAGAATATCTTCATTGACAAAGTTACCAGCAACTCTAGTAACGAAAAGATCACCGATTCCTCTATCAAATACATCTTCAACAGGCACCCTACTGTCTACACAAGAAAGGACAATCACTTTAGGATATTGCGACAGTGTATTTTTTCGGATTTGCATAGAGTGATCTCTGGCAGTAAGATCGTTGTTTACAAATCTATCATTACCATCCATTAGTGATTTGATAACAAGCTCTGGAGTCAATGCATCTTTTTGCTCCATTGTTAATACGTCTTCTATTAAACCTTTGATTACTGGCTCAACAATATCAATTGTTGGATTAGTTTCGGTCATTTCCTCTTGCTTACAAGCGGTAAACGATAAGGTCCCTACTATAAAAAGCAACGTTACAATATTTTTCGTCATGATTAACAATGTTTTAAATATTAATAATACTTTTATTCTTAATAGCATAACTATCATTCACTTAACTTGTTTTGTATCTACTCAGATAAACACATAAAATTTAATAATAAGAATCATAAATATTTTTAATAAATATGTCTGAACAGACCAAATGATAAATTTCAAAAGATACGTAAACAAATACCCCCTATTTCTCATTAACTACCCTATGTTATATCTAATAAGACACGCACAAGCCTCATATCTATCTGCCAATTACGATCAACTATCTAATCTAGGTATGCAGCAAGCCAAAGCTTTAGGTGATTTTCTATCTAGTGAGATATCCATACATCAAAAATATGTTGGGCCTCACAAGAGACAGAAACAAACTGCAGAACGCATACGAGAGGCCTACAAGTTGATTAATCAAGATATCCCCTTGCCCACTTATATCCAGCAACTCAAGGAACATAGCGGACCTGCTACGTTACATTACCATAAGCCTAAGCTGATAAAAGAGCATCCTCTATGTATACAATGGCATAATCAAGCACTTGAGCATCCTGAGAAATTAAGAGAAAATAGCATCAAGATATTTGAGCACTTCATACCACAATGGATGGCTGGTGAATATGCTGTTGCTGGGTTAGAAGATTTTGTGACTTTCAGAAGCGAAATTGCTCAGGGTATGGATAAAATTCTCAAATTGAAAGAACCATCTCAGAATACTATATTGATTACATCTGCTGGGTCTATAAGTGCTATTATGGCAAATTTACTTAGGATAGATGATATTGGTAGAATCGCTCAGCTTAGCTTCGAAGTATATAATGCTTCGGTGACTAGCTTACAGCTATATGGTGATGAGTGGAAAATTGCAAAGTTTAATCAAGTGGATCATTTGACAGAAGATATGAAGACGGTGGTTTAATGATGTTAAGACACCTTAGCAGATTAGAAATTATTAGACCTACGACGTTTTAGAAACGTCGTAGGTCTTTATTTTTTCCGAATACCTAAGTACAGTATAAAAAAGGGATCAATAAAGAAGAAACTGCAAAAAAGGCTTTCAGCTCGTAACTCTATAAAGACAGATTCAAAAAAAGGTGCGCTCCGCTACTATAAAGAGGACTTTTTTTGCATTAATTATATTTATGATATATATATTAAACATAAATAATAAATCATGAATACTACAACTTACATTTGCATCAATAAATCCAGTAAACGATTCGAATATGGGCTGCCAGACGATTGAATATCATGTTTAAATGATTTTCGTTACAGCGATATTTAGAATTAACAGCACAGGTTATAATATCGACTTACAATTTGAGTACTAGAAGAAAACAGAACTAAGTGCTCCACAATGCAATCGCTTTTCAGTGAGCGTAAATAGAATAATTAATCAATTGAACATTAAAGTAAGGAACTTATGTTAAAGAATTTTTTAGGGAATAGTCCAAAATGGTTTAAAGCGGCAATGATCAGTTTTCTGATTATAAATGTGATTTGCTTATACGTTTTAGGCCCCGCAGTAACCGCATGGCTTTTTATAGGAGAATTTATTTTCACTCTTGCCATGGCCTTACAGTGTTACCCACTTCAGTCGGGCGGTTTATTAGCCATTCAAGCTTTACTTTTAGGCCTGACAACACCTGAAACAGCATACAAAGAAGTAAGTCAAAACTTGGAAGTCATTTTACTGTTAGTTTTTATGGTTGCAGGAATTTATTTCATGAAACCCTTACTCATGTTTATTTTTAGTAAGGTTTTTACCAAAATAAAATCAAAACTTCTTCTTTCACTTCTTTTCGTCTCCCTTTCCGCAATCTTATCCGCTTTTTTAGATGCGTTAACGGTAATGGCTGTTCTAATAAGCGTATCAGCGGGCTTTTATGGAGTGTATCATAAAATTCATTCGGGATTAGAAGATTACAATGACAATAAGGTTTTAGATAAAGATGAATTAAGTGGAGAAACATTAGTTCAATTTAGAAGCTTTTTAAGAAGTCTAATAATGCATGGTGCAGTAGGTACCGCTCTTGGTGGTGTATGTACCATAGTTGGAGAACCTCAAAACTTACTGATTGGTGAGCGAATGGGGTGGGATTTTGCAGAGTTTTTCTTTCGAATGGCTCCTATTACTATTCCAGTGTTTTTTTGTGGCTTGGTAACAACTGCGATTTTAGAATTAACAGGTTGGTTTGGTTTCGGAGCTAAAATGCCCCCTGTTGCTCGAAAAATCATTAGTGGATACATTGATGATGAAGATGCTAAAAGAAAACCAAAAGATAAATATGCTTTATGGGTTCAGGGCGTTGCAGCCGTTTTGTTAATCATTAGTCTTGCCTTACATATTGCTCCAGTAGGCTTTATTGGATTAGGGTTGATCATATTTCAAACTGCATTCATTGGCATTACAGATGAACATGCCTTAGGTCATGCTTTTGAAGAAGCGCTGCCGTTTACAGGCTTATTGGTTGTTTTTTTTGTAATTGTTGCCATGATCCACGATCAGCATTTGTTCTCTCCAATAATTGACTGGGCTCTACAGCAAGATTTAGATGATCAACCAAGTTTATTTTATGTCGCAAATGGTTTTCTATCAGCAATTAGCGATAATGTTTTTGTGGCAACCGTTTATATCGGAGAAATTGATAAAGCTTATCAAAGTGGACTAATTGACAGAGCCCATTTTGAAAAATTAGCTGTAGCTATCAATACTGGAACAAATTTACCAAGTATAGCGACTCCAAATGGACAAGCTGCCTTTCTATTCTTATTGACTTCTTCTGTAGCCCCACTAATTGGTTTGTCCTATGGAAAAATGGTCAAGATGGCCTTTCCATACACCATTGTGCTTGGAATAGCCGGATTACTGGGAGTTATCTATTTTCTTTAAGGCTTTTAAAAATTAATAAATCAAACATTTATCTTTCAAACTAAATTCCTTCTGGCCATGAACTAATACCGATTACTATTGAAAATGTCGCTTTAAAAAATTGCTCTTTTTAATATGTACTCGCATTACATCACATTTTAATACGGCATATTCAGCCTTAAGTTGATACAAGTGAAACGACCTCACGATCGAAGGGATTAAATTGACGGGTTTAAACGTGCTCGTTTATTAGCCAATAATCTTTGGCTAATAAACGACAGAACCTAGCGTATCTTTCTAAAGATTTTCATCATTGGTTATCGGTTTGTCATAATGAAGCACAACGTCCTGTGTATGTTGCCGTTGCTATCCCGTAGGGAAGCAATGCAATATACACGATGTTGTACTTTCGTTATTTTTTATCAAGTTAATCTTTATTGAGCTCTATTTTTATTAGTTCAAGTATTAAACTATTCTGTTTTTTGACTTGATTTAATTCCCCTACCGCATCGTCCATCGATATATAGCGTTCTCCTAGATAATCTCCGAATAATGGGTCTCGCATTAAAGATTGATAATCTGATGGAAATTTACTTTCTCCAATTTCAGCTAAATAAACACTTCTGTAATTTAGGATTCTGATATGCTTTTCGACAATAAATCGTGATGCTATTACAGCTGCAATACACCTTTGTTCATTTTCTTTTGCATCAGCTACTAAATCCTGCCATCCAAAAAGTAAATCAATAAGCGAATCGTTTTGTAATAAATGAATATCTCCAGAAGATATAGCTGACCTTAATGCTCCATTAATGGGATCGAAAGTCCATCGATATGATGAATTTTGTAATCTATGCCGCATAGAGTCACTCTCCATTTCAATTATATTTTCTGGATTAAGTTGCAGTAACCTTTTAGTGCTTTTAAGAACTATACCGTCATAGGAAAGTACAATATTCAACTGGGTGAGATTGGAAATGAATTCTATCTCAACGTACGTTGAGTATATGAGCCGTTTTACTGGCTTATATACATTGTTGTGCTTTCGTTATTTTTTTCAGTTTCGGAATCTATTAAATCAATCATATTTTCAACATAGGACTTAAAAGATAAGTATTCATTTAATAAATATAGCATGTTCGTAGAATGCCAGCTAACCAAATTTTCGAATTCTGAAGAACTCATCAAATTTTGATAATTGAATTCAAAACTAGATGTCGATTTTGGCTTTAAATTTAAATTTTGCGCTAACCCATTTCCTATTGGCAAATTACTAATACTTCCATTTTCGGACAAATACATGACCATATTATCAAACGCATGTTTATTAGCTATATCACCATCTCTTTGAGTATCTTCAACTATTCCTGACCAATTAGAAATTTGATTTTTTAATTCTTCATTCTTAATAATATTTAATTGACCAGAATTGATGATTTCGTTAATAGTACCACTATTGGGATCAAAGGTAAAATAGTCAAATGTTACGCTAATTAAGCTGTCTATTTTACTTGAGTTTATGGTGTTCCCATTGGGTGTAGTTAATTCATGTAAATTCAATGAAGCATAATAGGCATTAATGGTTGCTTGATTGGCTAGGTTTAATAGTTTAAGATTTTCTAGCAGATTAACCTTTAAAGATATGAGGATGACTTGTTCTTTTATTTCATCTTTCCTGTTTTCATTCCAAGTATTAATTGAAAGTGCAATTAAAATTCCAATGACAACCAACACGATTTCACCAATGGCATATTTTAAATACTTTCCAGTTTTATTTTTCTCCATTAGGTCGTAGCGAATTTTTCTAAAGAATTTTATCATTGGTTATTGGTTGGTCTTAATTCTGACTAACGTAAATTTTTTTTGTTGATTTTCAATATTTTCAATATTTTATATATTTAAAATTAACAAATTTATTACAATTGATACGTTTGCACGAAATTTTTCCTCCCAGTTTAGCTTATTAAAAATTGATAGTTTATTTTCCCCTATCCATTTTTTTGAGGGAGGCTGGGTAATGAAGTCTAACGTTTCTGCGGATATAACCGTTAATTTACGCCTATGTTAAAAACAAGTCGAACACGCATATGTAAATTGTGTAAAACAGCTCTATCAGGAAGATCAGATAAAATATTTTGTTCTTTAAAATGCAAATCTGATTATGCCTATAAACTCCGAGAAGTAACAGAATTAGCGACGACCGCTATCGATAAGATCTTACATAGGAATGGATCTATCCTATTAGAAATACTGGGAAAGAATAAAGTACAGTCAAAAATAAGAAGAGAAGTGCTGGATGCTAAAAAATTTAATTTCAGCTATCACACACAAACCCACATCAATAATCAAGGAAAAACGATAACATATGTCTATGACTTCAGTTGGATGATATTCTCAGATCAGGAAATACTCATTAAGCGTGTTAGAAAGAATTGATATCCCAAATTTACACCAATTCAACTCTACAACTCTACAACTCTACAACTCTACAACTCTACAACTTCACAACTTCACAACTTCACAACTTCACAACTTCACAAATACTTCCAAAACTTAGAATGCAACTCCATTTTAACTACCAATTGATCTCCAGTTACTGGATGCTCAAATTCAAGATAATCAGCCATCAAAAACAAACCCCGCCCAAATGAAAGACCATCTTTATTATATATATCATCACCGACAAGTGGGTGTCCAATATTAAGAAAATGCTTTCGTATTTGATGTGTTCGACCAGTATGTAATCTTACCCGTATATAAGATGCCGCATCCTTGGTCGTTAAATGCTTTATTGACATTACTTCTGTCTTCGCAGTTTTATCATCAATCGAATCTTCAATGTATTTGCAATTAACATCAAGATGTCCTTCTACAATCAAAGAATACTCTTTTGTAATTTTACGATTTTCGACCATTTCGCCTAAGCGACGTCTAGCTTCGATAGTCCTAGCGGCAATGATCAGTCCGCTGGTTGGTCGGTCTAATCTATGAATTAGGTATGGGTAAAAAAGTGAGCCTTCTATTTCCGTTGAAGGATACGACTTCAACAAACCTTGTAGTGACTTGCTCGACTCACCACTTGAGACTAATCCAGGTGGTTTATTGAGAATCAATAAATGATCATCTTCATAAACTACATTTATCGTTGGATCAATGTGTTGGGCTTTTTTAAACTTAGACAGATACTCCAATTTAGTACCCGAAACCACCCAATCTCCAGTTGCCCCTACGCTACCATTGATGTAGATTTCCTCTTTCTTGATTGCCTTTTTTGCAGCAGATCCTGTTTCCAAGAAAGGAAACTTTCCTACTATATAATTACTCAACCTTTGCCGCTCGTGCAAATCCGCAGGTACGATGTGAGTAAAATGTCTTTGATTCATAAAGTAGAATAAGGTTGAGGATAACAAATATCTAATTTATATTTGCAACCCTATGATAAAACAGAAAACCATAGAACAAATAATATCGACTGTAAAAGTAGAGGAAGTCATTGAAGACTTTGTCCCTCTCAAGCGTCGTGGAGTCAACATGATAGGCAACTGTCCTTTTCATGATGAGAAGACGCCATCGTTCACCGTTTCGCCAGCAAAGAATATATATAAATGCTTTGGATGTGGTAAAGCGGGAGATTCTGTAAGATTTATGATGGAGCATGATGCCATGTCCTATCCAGAATCACTCCGGTATCTGGCCAACAAATACAATATCGAGATAGAAGAAACCGTCAACACAGCTGAAGAACAGGCAGTAAAAGAGCTCACTTCATCTTACTATATCATCAATGAATTTGCTCAAGCTTACTTCGAGAATTCATTATTTAACACAAACGAAGGAAAATCTGTTGGTCTTAGTTACTTCAAAGAGAGAGGATATAACGAAAGTATCATAAAGAAATTTGGCTTAGGGTTTACCACAAGCGATAAAAATGACTTTACAAAAACAGCAGTATCAAAAAGATACAATACTGATTTTCTAAAGAAGCTAGGCCTAACCTCACAGTACGACAATGACTTTTTCAGAAGCCGAGTCATGTTTACCATCCACAATATGAGTGGGAAGGTAATCGCATTTGCAGGTCGTACACTGTCTCAAGACAAAAAGACCCCTAAATACATCAACAGTCCTGAAACGGATATATACAATAAGCGGAAGGTCCTCTACGGCCTTTATTTCGCCAAGCAATCGATACGAAAAGAAGATGAATGTATCATGGTGGAAGGCTACACGGATGTAATCACACTTCATCAATATGGTATTGAAAATGCTGTCGCTTCCTCAGGGACATCTCTCACAGTAGAACAAATCAATCTGGTCAAACGGTTTACTCCAAATATCAAAATCATATACGATGGTGATGCCGCTGGTGTAAAAGCCGCTCTAAGAGGACTAGATTTAGTTCTGGAGCAAGATATGAATGTGCGCCTTGTCATGCTACCAGATGGTGAAGATCCTGATTCATACCTCAAAAAGGTAGGAATAGAAGAATTCCGTAAGTACTTGAAAGAGAAAGAGCAGGATTTCTTGTTTTTTAAGACGACACTATTACTTTCTGAAGCTGGAGATGATCCTATCAGAAAAAGTAAAGTTCTGAAAGACATCGTACAATCAATTGCTAAGATTCCGGACAACATAAAGAAGCAGCTCTACATTCAAAAATGTAGCACGATGATGGGCATCTCTGAAGAGATACTTATCGGTGAGACAAATAAAGTCATAAAGGCAAACCGAAAACAACAGAAGTTTCAACAAAACAGGAACGAAGCACATCATATAGATGATTCCGCTTTCTTAAATCAGCCAAAACAGCCACATGGAACTCAGATAGGCCCTGCCAAACAGATAGTTACTGGTGATGATTATCAGGAAAAAGATGTACTCAGAGTGCTGATCTCTCATGGAAATCAATTGCTCAAACCTGATTCAGATGTCTTAGTCTGTGCTTTTATCATCAATAACGTTAAAGATGAAATTCCACATTTTGACAATTTTTTGGTAAAAACTATGTTCAACATGGCTGTCGAACAATTTGAAACTTCTGGTAAAATCAATGTTAATGCTTTTGCATCATCGGATGACGATCATATTAGGAATCTCGCAATAGATTTCTTAGCTAACCCATATAGCTATGCTAGTTGGGAAGAAAAAGGATTACAGTTTCAAACACAGAAAGAACCAGAACACAATCAAGAGAAAGATGCCATTCAGTCCATCAAAAGATTTCTATTTAGAAAGCAAGGGAAACGAATCGAGCAACTCGAAGCCAAAATTAAGGAACTGAGTGTCACTCCTGGATCAGAATTAGATCTGGTAAGATATATCAAAGCCCATAAAATCGTGCAGTCACAACGAACTAAAATGGCAGAAGAATTAGGAACGGTCTTTATAAAGTAAGTTAAATAAGCTTACCAATCCTAAGGGCTTGGGAATCTAAGATTTACAATTACTATAAGATAGGGATTACTGTGTGACCTTAGCCAAGGATAATTGGAGTCAATCAAAAAACAAAAAGCCCATCGAAATTATCCGACAGGCTTTTATAAATTTTATACTTGCGTATATTACTTTCTGATATTCAATTTCTCGATCAAAGCTCTATACTTAGTAATGTCTCTCGTAGCAAGATATCCCAAAAGTCTTTTTCTTTTACCAACTAGGTGAAGAAGCGTTCTCCTTGATGAGTGATCTTTGTGGTTAGACTTAAGGTGATTAGACAATTCAGCAATTCTGAATGTGAATAATGCTACTTGTCCTTCAGTTGAACCAGTGTTGTCTTTGTTTCCACCGTATTCAGCGAAAATTTCTTCCTTTTTTTCTTTAGGTAGGTAAGTTGCCATTTTTTTTATGATTTTTATAGTTACCAATATACGGAACGATTAAGAGATCCGTGGTTAGCGAGTGCAAAAGTACATGTTTTTATCCTAATAGCCAAGAAATAATTTGGTTGTATAGAAAAGAGTCAAACTCTGAAACCCAATTCTCCGCTGCCACACAATCAACAATTTTACTTATATTACTCTATACGGCGTTTTCATGAAATAATACTACTTACTTATCAGTAATTTCCATCATTAATTACTAAATTTAGTTCGATCAAAAAATATTACCATGAAAAAATTATTTTACTTTTTGACTTTTTGTTATTTTCTTGCTTTAACAAGCTGTGACAAATCTAATACAATTGATATCTCTGATAGTGATACTCAAGCGTTACAATCGTATACCGCTCAAGCAGAATCTTACATTCCACTAGCAGATAATATCGGAGGAAATATTTCGGCCGTTTTTAATACTAGCGCTTTTATTAATCCCTGTGGAGCAGATATTCAAGTTAATAATTTAGATAATCCTACTGAGGCACAAGCTATCTTAGCTTCTATCCTATCAGAAATGGGGTTCAATTCAGCACGAGACTTACATAATTGGATGGTAGATGCTGGGAAAATCCTATATGATCTTAAAGTAGAATACAAAGATGACTTCGATTCTGACTATGAGATGGTAGGAGAAATTGCTTGCATTGTCGCACCTGAAATTACGACTAGGAATGCGGACAATCAATGCAGAAAAGATAAACTCATTACCCTATTCGCTGGGACTTTAGCAGCAGGTGAAAACTACGGCACAAGGCTTGCTCTAGGTAATAGAGTTGAATTATCAGAAAGTCAATGTTCCGCTAGAGGTTCTTCTCTTAATAAGATATGGAGATACGTAGCAGAATCAAGTGATTGTAGATAATTAATAAAAAAAATTAACATTAATTAAAGAGGCTGTCGTAAAATGACAGCCTCTTTTTTATTGTATTTAATCCTTTTTTAGTGGCCACATCAATAAGTTTCACTTCCTAATTAAACAATTCAACTGTCTGTCCTTCATCCTCTTCCGTCAGCGTAACTAGTAGATTTCTCATACCCAGACTGTTTTCTTTATACACCTTTGTACCTACTGTCCACCTTTCCTTTTTAACGGCACCAGGCATCATTGGAAATCCATAGCTAAAATTTCTTCCATTAGGTTTAGTGCCAACAACTACAAAGTGTTTTCGAGACCAACTATTGTTTTTGATTTTCAAATTTATGTACTTTGTAGTTGCATACGCTTGGACATCATTCCTCGATTTTTCATTACAGCCATTTGTTGTTGCCTCATCATTGATATTTACCAACTTAGTATCTTCACCAATATTACAATCTACCATTTCGGACACATTGAGCGTTGCTCTTCCATCTCATTTTATTCTGACAGACGCTAACCTTGCTTTCAACATCGATGCCTCTATTGTACCATTTTTAGCTTTGATTCTTAAGTCATCCACTTCTCCAGATAATATCACTTTTCCGATTTCAGCATCTACCTTAAACATATCACCAGTGATATTTATCACTTTCAGATCATCATGTGTATCCATCACAACTTCTCTAAGATTAGGAGCGCCAACTATTATTTTTATTCGTAACGAAGGTTCTATCCATTTTTTCTGGTCAAAATTAAGCGTACCACTTTCTACATTAATGCCTATAAAGTCCATTATGTTTTCTTCAGCAATAATAGTAATACCTGCCTCCTCTGCCATATCCAATGTAATATCCCCATATAGATTTGCTTCTATTTTATATACATCATCAATATCAAATACTTTGGTAATCAATTTACCATTCCCGTTGATTTGAGCATGGGAAGAGTAGATAAAAAAAGCCAATATGATTGTAAGTAATTGTGGAAAGTAACTCTTAATGTGTAACATAATATTTGTGTTTTATGATTAATAATATCGACACCTCACTGATCTCGATTTGATAACACAAATATGGAGGAAGCTTCTGGAAACATCGACTTATAAAGGAGTTGAGTCGTCTCAAATCATAATGTGAGTCGTTAAATATGAAGATTTATGAAATTTAGGTAGATGGAAGTTATAGATTTATGAACAAGTAGAAATAAATAGACTAATCCTTAGAATTATCAATTTGCACGACTATAATATCTTTAAATACTCAGTTGGGCTCATTCCTGCCACCTTTTTGAATACTCGGTTAAAAGTGGCTTTACTATTGAATCCACAATCAAACGCGATCGCTACAAGAGATAAACTTTTGTGGTCACCATTTTGAAGTGCTTGCTTGATTTCCTCTACCCGATATTTATTGATAAAGTCATTAAAATTTATATCGAAACCATTATTAATCACTTCCGACAATTGTGAAGAAGATAGATTGATTCCATCCGCTAATAATTTGAGACTCATCTCCGGATTCAAATATGGTTTTTGCTCAGAAATATAATCATTGAGCTTTTGAATTTCTTCCTCGAAAGTTTGATCTGGAGCAGAATCTTTAGATGTGGGTGATACACTTACAGCATTAAATTCCAAATCTTTCAGTGCATCTGTTTTTGTGAAGTAACCTTTCACACCTATATAAATTATAGCCAAACATGACACAAAATGAAACCACCATTTTTGAGTCCAAGACATTTCAAAAATTGAAATATTAACTATAATTTGCACTAGGCTATAAATGAATAACAATATATAAATGGCTAAAAAAGTAGCAAGCCAGTTGAGCTCAAGTTTAAAAGTATTAGAATAAAACTGTTTTATCTTCGACCTATAAATCACAAATATCTGAACTGTAAATGCTAGATAGAGAATCATCTGTACATTTGTAAATAACACATAAAACGGATTGACATACTGCATTTCAATAGCTTCCATCATTACACCATTTTGAGTATCTGAAAACCCTGGCTGATTGGCATCATAGCCTATAAGCCACAACTTGTATATCACATAGATTATCTGTGGAATGAAATGGTAAATATGAGCTTTCACAAATTTGAAACCCGAAGTCGTCACAGATTTTACATAAAGATACAGCAAAGGACCAACCGAAAATTCAAAAGCAATCAACCAATAATTGATCTTGGTATTTTGAAAAGTATCATACCAATCCATAAACCCAATAATGTAAGTAATCCGATGATAACAAAGTATAGCTAATAAGGGTCCAAGCAACAGGTCAGAAACTTGTCTATTCTTATTAGTATCGTACAAATAACAACACTGCAAAAATCACCCCTTGTAAAGTGAGGAATAACAAAGGGCTGCTCCATTGATTAAAATTAGGAAATGCAAGTAGCATAAGAGTTAGTTGAGCCGCAATATAAATAAGCTCATCACAAAAATCAAAACTTCAATGGATAAGATAAATTAATACGTAAAGTCAAGTAAAAAGAAGATAAAACACGCTGAAAAGCAAAACGTATTGCTACTTATTGTAAAATCTATACATAACCACACTATGCGGTAATGTAATTAATGAAATCAAAATTATTGCAACCAAGACATAAGAAATATTCAGAAATCCGGAATTTATAAGGAGTAAAATAACCATCCCTCCTACTAAACTGATAAAAGTGAATGGGATAAGCTGAGTTACAAAGTTCGTTACTGTAAGTGTATTTGATTTTGATTTTGATTTAAGAAAATTGAATTCATCTATTAAAACCTTAGTAGAATGAAGGACTACAAAATATAATGTAAAACCTGGTAACAAAGGCAAAACTGCAAAAGCAATGTGAATTAATACGAGAATGTATAATTCCTTGAATACATCTTCTGGTTTAATCTTCTTTGTTTGGAGACTATAAATAACTATACCTAGGAGATAAAGACTAGTTAATGCTAGAAGATATAAATATATATTACTATTAAATAAATAAAGAAGCGCTTGCAAATCACTATAACTAGCAAAAATTACTTGTAACTCTAAGTTATTGTACAAAATCATTCCTGCTAGTATATTCGCTCCCCAAATAAAATATAGCGAATTACGAAAAAAGCTTTTACCACTAAAGTATTTTGAAAACTGTGACTCCCCAAAGTGATAAGCTGAAACAAATAAAAATATTATCAGAGATAAAGAAGGATACAACAACCATAATATGAGGTAAACAAGCATTGAAATTAAGTACCCTGAATAAAATTTAACTGGATGTATATTGTTATCTTTTAGGAATAGCACATTATCTATAGCACCATGCGGAATTCCTACTAAGGCTATTAAAATACCACAAGCAATAAGCTGGGCATTCTCAGGAATATTGCCAGCAAATGAAAATATGGATACTAAAATATAAAGAATCGCAAGAAATATAAATCCTAATTTATTCATATATAAAAATTAGGGACCCCCATTTCTGGTGATCCCCATTATTAATTAAGCATTTAATTTTGCTGCCGCAGTAGACTGAACAGCTACTGAATACACTACTAAACCAAATCCAATTTTATTTACCGCATCTGCAATGTTGTAGAATATATCTAAACTACCTGAGTCAAATACTCCATTTAACCATCCTCCAGGCATACACATGTAGCCTATAGGATATATTGCCCAACCTACAAGGATAAACCAAGCAAGTATTCGAACTCCTTTCTTAACTACTTCGTCTCCACTACTTTTAGCTAACTTAGCTACTTCTCCAAACCATGCTGCATATAGAATATACAAGTAACCTAAAGTAGATATTACACCCCACATTACAGAATGCCCCATAGTTCCATCATTAAAAGCTTCTCCTATATAACCAGCGACTAACATCCAAATCGAAGCAATTATTAACTTCCATAAAAGACTAATTTTAGCACCTGCAGCTTTCGTTAATAGATAAAACTCTACACACATTAAAGGCACTGTCAGCGTCCAATCTACATAACGGAAAAAAGTTGGTGACTCCCCTACAGATATCCAATAGTCTCGCATGTACCAATAATGAACCGCTGCAATAAAAGTAATTAATCCTGAAACGAGAATAGATGTTTTCCACTTACGATCGAAATCGTTCATAGAGAAGAAGAAGAAGGCAGAAGCTGCCATCATAGCCATGCACCCAATAAAAAAAGTAAAACCCACATAGTCATCAGGGGCCATAGCTTTAATTTCTAGTAAAAACATAATTTGATTATTAATTAATTAAGAAAATATAAGTTTCGCCATTTAAACTGATTAACTCAATTTATGTTTAATCTTTTTCATTATTTATTAAACAAATTTTAATTTACGCTTGTTGACCTGCACAACACAACCTCCTGCACTTTGATAAAAGCTAATTATTATCAACTACTTAAGAGTAATTTATAAACCTGTCTCTTATACACATCTGACGCTGCCGACGAAGAGGATAGTGTAG
>CAJXUU010000111.1 GCA_913061325.1 uncultured Saprospirales bacterium
GTTTTATACTCCGAAGAAAGCAACACAAAATCAGTTTTTCTTGGGACTTTTTTTGTTGACCATTGGTCTTTTTGAAAAAACAGTTTTTGCTGATTCTCTATTAAGTGGAGTCTCTGATGAAGTATTTGGGGCAGGTTCTCTATTGTTGCCTTTGGATGCTTGGGTCGGGGTTTTGGCTTTTTCTGGACAGATATTTTTTGACTTTGCAGGATATTCTCTATGTGCCATTGGTATCGCTATGATGTTGGGCATATTGCTTCCTGATAACTTTAGGTATCCGTATGGAAGTATCGGGTTTTCAGATTTTTGGCGTAAGTGGCATATCTCACTTTCTACGTGGTTACGAGACTATTTATACATTCCTTTAGGGGGAAATAGACATGGATTCAATCGAACTCAAATCAATCTAATGCTTACAATGTTATTAGGAGGCTTGTGGCATGGCGCTGGGTGGACTTTTGTCATTTGGGGATTTCTTCACGGTCTGTTTTTAATGATAGAGCGGTTTGCAAAAAGCATCTATAAAGTAAAAATCAAAAGTATAGGAATGAAATTATTTCTTGCTTTCATGACTTTTAGTTGTATAAATATTACCTGGGTTTTTTTTAGAGCTGATAATTTTAAGGATGCAATTGATATATTGGGGTCCATGTTTTTTATTCATGGAAGTAAACCTATTTTATTAACTACTCATATTGTACTTGTTTTGGGATTGATGACTTTGGTTTTCTTTAGTCATTTTGCAATGCGAAAAATATCCTTAGTCAATTTAATAAAAACAACGCCCAAATGGCTCCTTGTTCTAGTTTGGGGTATAATGATTTTTGGATTGATGATCGTACAGACCACAGGTCAACAGTTTATTTATTTTCAGTTCTAGTATAGCTTCCAACTGATAAAGACAAAATCCTAATTTTGAATCACTGATAGGGGGCGATTATAATAGATATAAATAAGAGTTTCTTTCATTTATTGCTAAATAATATTTACACTTTTATACTATTGAAAAATACCAGCCAATATTTAAAAATGCACTCAAGTGTACTATTGTTACGTTCATCCATCAATTAGGTAATAGACAAAATGAGTATTATTTGGTACAGTAATTCGAGACGGTGGGTATTTTATCGCTTTTGAGTTAATCCAAGACCTCAATACTGCTGCTTTATAGTTGTAAACACAAACAATTCTGTGGACTCATTTGTTTGAACAGTGTTAAATTGATTATATCTATATTAGACCTATGCATCAACTTACTAATTGTCCTATTTGCAAATCAAGCTCTGTTGTTTCTTATATTAAAACATCAGCTCAGATGCATTCGAGTAAAGAGATGTTCAATTTTGATCAATGCGGAGAATGTAAACTGGTTTTCTTAAATCCTAGGGTGCCATTAGATCAACTGAAAAATTACTATACTTCCTATTACCTGCCCTATAGAGGTGCTAAAGCATGGGGTAAGTTTGAACAATTGGTAGAGAATAGCCAACGAAAGTTAGACATGAAACGGGTGAACCGGATAAAAGATGCGCATGCTATCTCATCGAAATCTTTGATTCTGGATGTGGGTTGCGGGAACCCAAGTTTTTTAAAAGCCTGTCAACAAGATTTAAATTGCCAAACGATGGGTATTGATTTTAGTGATGAAGGTTGGAAAGGGGAGTCCGCTCATTTCGAAGGGATTGATTTACAAATTGCGGAAATTAAAGATTTACCTAGAGACTTGAAACCTGACGTAATTACCATGTGGCATTATTTAGAGCATGATTACACTCCGTTTGAAAATCTCAGTTATCTGAAATCTATTGCAAAACCAAAGACTTCACTCGTAATTGAAATACCGAATTTTGATTCAGCAAGTAGAAAGAAATATGGTAAAAACTGGGCGGGATGGCATACCCCACGGCATACATCATTGTTTTCTCCAAGTAATGTTGAGCTGCTTCTTGACAAAAGTGGTTGGAAAGTTTCTAAACTACTTACCTATGGAACAATGGATCCGTATTTACTTTACTGGATGAGTAAGATGGAACAAAAGGAAATTAAATGGGATAAAAATATGGAAGATGAATTTTGGGAATTTGTGCTCGGAATGATGCTTTTTATGCCAAACAAATTGATGGAGAAACAATCTTCTCTTGGAATCATGACGGTAATTGCAACTCCCAAGTAGCGTTATTTAGAAGGTCAAGAGGTCTTTACCTTCCCACGTTCCAGTTGATTTATAAGGTTGAAATCTTGCAAATAGCTCTTCTTTATACCATTCATTCTTGCGGGTTCTTCTGATGGCTTCTTTATGTTGTTTGCTTTTGTAAGCGAATTGTTTTACAGATTCAAAGTCTTTCCATAAGCTAAATGTGGCCATTTGAATTATTGGAACTTCTCCTACACCTTTCGTATAAATTAGACCTGCATTTCCATCTAAAGCCTCTTGGGATGTAGGTACATACTTCCAAAATCGAAGGAGCCAATTCCATTTAATAGTTGCTCTAGTAATGACAGCAATCGGTAGATTGGGATCTAGGTCTGCACCTTTTTCGAAAGGATCTTTACCAACCCAAGTACCGCCAGCTGAAATATTTTTCATGTAAAGTGTAAATATTTCATGTGTATGATCTCTGTACTGTTTTATTAAATCAGAAGAAGTGAAAAAAGTATGGGCGTCATCTTCAGTTTTCCATACTTGAAGGAGGCAGTAAACGGACCAATCAGGTAAAGGATTGAAACCTCTTCCTTTTCCACTTCCCATAAGTCTATAGAATGCTAAACCCTCTACCTTAGCTAATCCTTTGTGTGCAAATTGCATCATTTTGAAACCCCAAGCTTTATTGCTTAAAGATGAAAATTTTAAAAATGAGATTGTAGTAATTTGTTGACTCATCTGCAATAATACAATTAATCTAAACTTGACAAAGTGTGCTCTATTATTCTGTAGTGCTTTCTAAATTTCAAACACATTAAATCGTAAGTTGTTGCTTAGGAATGATGCATTAATAAAGTGCGTTTTTATGTGCTGATATTTATTCCTTCTACAAGGCAAAAAACGTAGGCAATGCAGAGCATAGGCGAAGCTTAGGAATGTAACTTTATTATTGTTTCGTTCCTTAAGCTAGTAAATCGAATAATGTGGAGATTTGGATTAAATATTATTTAGGGATTAAGTATATTGCGAGGAATCTCCAAATTTATTTGTTTCTAAACCAGATTTTTCTGTATTTATTTTAGAGAGGAAGAAGATTGACCCAAGACCAGCACTTACGGATGAAGTTGTAGTTATATCGGTTAATACAAGGAGGGATTCCCAAGCTTGCAAAGATTGGTAAGGCCGTCTTCTTTAGAACATCCCTTTTCTTCAATTACTATATTTAAAGTAAATCTCGATTTTAAATAATTTCAGCTTACCAATCCTATGGGCTTGATCCTCCACTACCTGTGTAAGTTGTCATTGCATTGAAACCAAGACCTCTTTCATGCGTAGCCAGAGCTCAGTTTTAATTCAAAAGTAAAGCCATTACCCAGATCTGAAATGTAAGAGGGTATAATAATGTCCAATTGTTGAGGGGTATTGATAACATCATTTGGTAAAGCCATGGTTAACTTTGCTAAGAGTATGATAAATGATGTAATCAAATGTTTTCTCATGAACAGTAAATACTATTTTTTTGAATTTGGATTTTTTTTGCCCAATAAAGCAAAAATCAAAATTAGCAATTTATATAAACCCTCTATGTAAATCTCTGATATAGATAGGAATTATTTATAAGATGCATTTAGTTGATAAAGAAGAGAGTTTGACATGCCTGTCATTATTTCTATTAGATGGATATTTGATTTTGCGTCATAAGTAAGTACATTACATCTAGACATCCGACATGTATATAGGAACTGTTAGCTGTCTGTAACCCAAAAATGCCAATTGATTTGAGACTTTATGAGAAAATATTAATCGGACTGGTTCTAATACTTTTTGGAGTGCAACTCCTTCCATGGTTTACAGGAAAGGTGGCATTGTTTAGACTTGCGACTTTGATTTTATCATTATCATACTTATTGGGTGGATACTGGCTGCTTAATGCTAGCGATACTAAAAAATATTTTATCCCAATAGTTGCCGGAATAGCTTTTGCGACATCGTTATCCACGCTTTCATTTACAATAACGATGAGAAAAGAGACTATTTTAAAAATGCTCCCTTTATTGAATGCAGGACTCTTCTTGGGACTTGGCACTTATATGTTTACCAAGCGAAAAGTAAAAGATATTGTCAAAAATTATAAAGGCGTCTTTATTAGATCTACAATTCTCCTGACAGTAGTTGGTTTCTTTTCTTACACTCCCATTTCAGTTAAACCTTATCGGTATATTTCAATTGCGTTAAACAATGGGAGTTTCTATCGAATAAGTAATATCCAAATGTTCAACTATATGGATGAATTTTATGATGCTATGGAAAATGGCGACTGTGAACGTGCGATAGACAATGCTGAGAAAGCGAATCAAGCAGGAATAGATTGGCTTGGTATTTCAATGGTAGAAGATGACAATTCACAGTTAGTTGAAAGTGGGCAGCAATTGTTTGATTCAGTTTCAACTTCTCAAACTCAAGAAGTCCCTAATACGTTACAAGATTCTTCAAAGCTAAGCGTAATATGGAAAATCGAAGGAACATTCACGAGCTTATACAAGGCATACAATTGTAAAGCTGATATATATTATGAAAATAGACAGTATGAACTGGCGTTAAATTATTATTGGAAAGCTGACAAAGCACTTAATATCTGTGATCAAATTTCTGAATATTGGGAAATTGAAAAGGCTTATTCATTAAATAAAATAGCTCTTTGTTACAAATTATTATACAATTATGAATATGCTGATTCTTTATTTTTAGAAGCAATAGAAAAGTATCAGTCTGTAAGAGATACGAATGACAGAAATGTTGCAATTTTTTATAGCAATCTTGGTGAATCAATGTCAGAACAACTGCAATTCAGATATTCCAATTTGTTTTATGAAACATCAATCGTAATTCTCCAAAGAGATAGCACGAATGAAGAGAACAAAAAGGACATCATCGAAAACTATCACAGCTTAATTAAGAACCACTTAAAAGCAGATAGTATGGAACAAGCAATGTTCTTTATTGAGGAAACATTCAAAAGAGTAGAAAAAGCAACAGTTGATTACTGCACTACAAATTTGTATTACGGTCTTTATTTTTACAAGTTGAGCAAGTATAAACGAGCTGATGAGATTCTTACAACATGTTTAGATTGCCATAAAAATTTATTAGAGCCTTCTAATCAGAATATTGCAGAAAGTCATCTTGCATTGGCATGGGTAAAACTTGCACTCGCTGATTACAATTTAGTTAAGAACAATGTGGACATTGGTATAAAAATAACAAGCCAAAATTTTGGTACAAATAGTGTCCGTTATGCTAATTATCTCAAAATATATGCACAACTTGAAAAGGAACTTGGCAATTATGAAAAGTCAGAAAAAAAATATTATCAAGTTCTTGATACCTATATTCATGAACTTGGAGAAGGAAACCAAAAACTTCCTGAAATTCTATCAGGACTTGCAGCGCTGGAAATAGTTCTTGCAAAATTTGAAGAGGCAAAAGTACACTCCGACAGTTCTATGTCTATTGCTAGCTATTTTATAGACTTAGAAAGGCCTTCTACGACAAACTTAATAAACAACTCTGCTTATGTTAATTACTACAGTGGACTTTATCATATTTCAGATTCTCTTTACCGTAAAACAATAAGTATCAATAAGGATTACGGATTACAATCAAGTGCTACGTCAGCGGCTGCACTAAATGGTCTAGGGCTTGTAATGACTGCTAGAGGCGAATTTAAATCAGCTGACACCTTATTTGCTCAAACGTTGAAACTGCATAAAGATATATTCAAAGAGAATCATCCTTCTACAGCAGTCGTATATCTAAATTATGCAAATCTCAAAATAGAGGTGAACAAGTTGAAACAAGCAAAGGAATTGTTGGATAATTCTCAGCGCATCAATGCAGATTTCTTTGACAAAGGACACGATATCTTTGCTGCCATTTATGTAGCTTATGGAGAAATAGCAATAAGAGAGAGAAGCAATGACAGCGCAAGAGAACTTTTCCAAAAAGCACTGGATATCTATCTAAACAAATTTGACGAAGGACATTTGCATGTTAAAATGACAAAAGAAAAAATAAAAGACCTCATGTAAAAGAGTGTGCAGTTGAAATCCTTCTGGATGCTAAGGTTGCAAATGCCTTATGAAGATGTACAGTATTCAAAATTCCTGTAAACTGACTTTTATTTGAGTTTAATATTTAGATAATGTAAATTGTGAACTTAGAATTCAGATTAGCCGCAAAGAGCTATAATGCAATTTTATACTTAACGCCTAAAATCTAGACAGGACATGGATGACATGACTATAAGTAAGTTGATACCAGTAAGTTTTTTATTGGTACTCGGTGTTCTAGAATCTATCGGCGGCCTATATTTCGAAGACAAAAGAACTAAGAATGACTTCACAATCGAGTTATTGAGTTTAGTGACATTGCCAACGTTGATTCAGCCCGGTATTTTTTTATTGGTGCTTTGGGGAATGTCATCATTTTATCCAGGAATGGAAGATTACTTTGTTTCTTATTCTATCTGGTGGCATATACTTGCTTTTTTGATATTAGATGACATGTCCCAATACTGGTGGCATAGGCTTTCTCATGTAAGTAGACGGATGTGGAAGTTACACAGACCACACCATGTTGTAGAAGAGATGGGTGTGCTGGTCACTTATCGCAATGCTATTCTCTATTATGCCCTTATGCCGGGCATCTGGCTATCAGCCTTATTGGTTTATTTAGGAATGGGTTATGTCTATTTATTTTATCTTCCAATCAAACTAGTTATCATTTTAGGGGCTCACAGTGAAACCAAATGGGACCGGTTTCTTTATAAGTATCGGATATTAAGTCCATTGGCTTGGATTATCGAGCGGACGATTTCAACACCGAGTACTCATTTTGCACATCACGGATTGACGGCCGAAGACGGAGTGTCTCATCCAAACGGTAATTTTGGAAATCTACTTTTTATCTGGGATATAATTTTTGGTACAGCTAAGATTACACGAAAGTATCCTACTAGGTTTGGTGCTTGGAATCAGATCAAAGAACCATGGTATGTTCAGCTTTTCTTTCCTATACTGAGATCAAAAGATGAGCGGAGTGAGTTGCATTCTATAACGACTAAGAATGATTATGATCCTTCCATAGATTATAAGGAGTTTTCTAAATGACTGTAAAATGATTAAGGTTACTTAGGGAAGTAGTTTTATTTTACTGTGCTTTCAGATTCTAGAATTGGAATATAAAAGGGATAAATGAGGAGCCAATGGAATCGCGTCTACCGTTTGAAAATCAATATTTATGAACTTCTATTATTGTATTCTATCAATAATATTTAAAACAATAAAAAAATAGGAAGGTAGAATTAGCGTGTAATTGAGTGAAGCATTGGTTTGTGGAGCTTCAGCGTAACAAAATCGCCTTTAGATTTCAGGCATTTTTGTTACTTTTTTTGCTGGAAAAAAGTAAGCCTGTCTGGCAGGACAATCATTTAAGTAGCACTATAACAATATTATTATAATAACTAGCGAACTCTAAATCGTTGGTCTAATAAGTAGGATTGAATAAAATTTCGAACGAAACAATCTTTTCGATAAGAATAATCAATTGGATGGACAATTGATTATTATGAAGAACAAGACAACATACTACACCCAACCTTATTCCTAGCCCATTCAGGACGTTTGGCGAACCATTGTTCATATTCTGGTTGTTCATTGTAAGGTGACTTTAGCATTTCATAGAAACTGTCAATTAATGAGTAGTCACCATTGTCGGCTTTATCTATAGCGAGTTGTGCCATGTAGTTCCTGAGTACGTATTTAGGATTCACAGCATTCATAGATTGCATTCTTTCTTGGTCAGTCCTATCTTCCGATTGAAGTCGGTTTCTATATTTTGTCAGCCAGTCATTCCAAAGTTTTCGGACTACATCTGAAAGCTCTTCTGGTTTATAAAATGCATCAGCAATAAGAGCGGTAAGGTCTGAACTAGTAGTTTTTATATTTGCTAGATTTCGGAAGAAAATAGTCATGTCAGTTTCAATAACTTGAAGCAGTTTTTCTAATTCATCAATGAGTGTTTCATCTTCGGGTTTTCCTGTTTGAAGACCTAACTTGCTGCGCATCATGGATAGATATTTAGGTTGATATTTTCCTTTATACCCGTCAAGAATTTCTTGCAATGGTTGTGCTTCTCCGATCAGCTGCACCAATGCACTACCAAGTTGTGCAAGATTCCATAGCGCAATTCCAGGTTGCTTAGCGTAGCTATATCTATGATGTTGGCTGTCAGTTGTATTGGGTGTCCAATTATCATCATATCCTTCTAGCCATCCGTATGGCCCATAGTCTATCGTCAATCCCAGGATCGAGAGATTGTCAGTATTCATCACACCATGCACAAATCCAACTCTCTGCCAGTGAATCACCATCTCCAAAGTCCGATCAAGTACTTCTTCGAAAAACTGGATATAGCCTTCTTTTGTACCTTTATCAATATGAGGAAAGAAATGACGGATCGTATAGTCTGTCAAGAGTTTAAGGTTCTTTTCATCTCGTCGAGAAGCAAAAATCTGAAAATTTCCAAATCGGATAAATGAAGGAGCGGCTCTACAAACTACAGCCCCTTTTTCGTAATCAGGATTACCATCATACATAACATCTCTTAGAACATCGTCTCCTGTAAGCATTAATGACAGAGAACGAGTAGTGGGCACACCCAGATGATGCATGGCTTCACTGCATAAATGTTCACGAACCGAAGATCGCAACACAGCTAACCCATCTGCCGTCCTAGAGTAGGGTGTAGCACCTGAGCCTTTTAGCTGAAGTGCCCATCTTTGATTGTCAACAAGTAATTCGGTCAAGTTGATCGCTCTACCATCTCCTAGCTGTCCTGCCCAGTGTCCGAATTGATGACCTCCATAACACATAGCATATGGCTCTGTTCCTTGAATTACTTTTTTACCTGAAAAAACTTGTAAGAATTCTTCAGAAACTTTGTCTTCATCTGTCAAACCTATGGCTTCTAACATCTCATCCGAAACATGAATGATTTGTGGTTGAGATGGGATTCGAGAAGTTACATTCGAATAGCAAGCTTCCACTACCTGTCTAGGAAAGTTCTCAGGATTTGGATCTCCCGGAAGCTCTTTGTTAAATGTATCGTTGATGTTTAATTTCACTTGTCTCTTTGATATGGCTATTAAATATTCACTCTATAAACCAGAAATAGCTAAACTTGGTTGCAAAAAAAATCAAAGTCTAGTTTACAGTCAACAGTATGAAGCTATCAAGTGGTTTGCACAGCAAACACGTCGAACAGTATAGAGAATTATAAATTCTCGGGCTGCAAGTGGTTTGCACAGCAAACACGTCGAACAGTATATAGAATTATAAATTCTCTACACTGTTTCAGCAATCAAACAAATCAAACAATAAAAAATTATTCCTTAACTAACTTCTGACTAACCCTATTCCCATTCTCGTCAAAAAGTACAGCAATATACATTCCTGACTGAAGTTTTGATATATCAATATCAAATAAATGAGAACCCGCAGATAATTCCGAATCAACAACCGTTTCAATTGTTCTGCCGCTCATATCACAAATAATTACTTGTATTTTTTCAGATTGGATTAAATCTACAGAGAGTTGTGAATAGTTTTGAACAGGATTGCTTGATACACCAAATGCAATACGACCATTATCAATTTCTGCAATGCCCACCTGACTTAATGATACAAATATTACGGTGGATCCCATCGGTATGCCGAGAATCATGTCGTCTTTATTGAAACCGATATCCGCTGGATTATTTAATGCAGGAGTTGTGATAATTTCTGACTCAGTAAAATCGTGATTAAATTTGGTGATAATATCAGGTGACCAAGAAGAAACATAGTAGTTACCTTCAGCATCTTCATCGATTCCGTCTATGTTGTTAAGGTTTGTATTTGCAACTGTTGTGATGTCTTTAGAGGTTAGATCAATGGCTATTATTTGAGCATTTGATTGCCAAGTTACATACAGAAGTCTGTTGTTTTCTCCATCATAAAGGATTCCATTTGGTTTCTCGCCAGTGTCGCTTATATATTTCTCATAGGAAGGTTGATTGATGTTAGAAACATCAATTTTATAAATTTCTCTGTTGCTGAAATCAGTAGCGTAGAGCGTTGATTCACCATCATTGGTTAGCCCATTTAAGAAGCCTGCACCTGCTATATTCAATTCAAATAGGGTTTCTTTTGTGTTAAGATCAATTGCCTTAAGACCACTATCTGACAATCCATACACAATAGCGCCCATTACTTCTAGTCCGTAAGAAGTTCCATCCGTACTGAACACAGTTTTGTTTCCTGAACCATCATCTGCTATAATGTTATTACTGTTTGATACAAGCCATTGTTCGTTTATCGGATCCCATTCTACGCTTTCAGCGTCGCTATAAAATTGACCATAACTAATAAGTGCAAAGAATGTGAATATCAATATTGAAAAGAATTTCATAAAGTCGTTTGATTTGGATTGAAATATTGTTGGAAGTATTAATTGAATTGTCAATATGTAAAGAAAATCAATATTTTTGATCGCTCGGTCTTTGTGTTACAATTTGTAGATTAATTGTCCGTAATGATTGAAGTGTACAGACTTTGAATCTACAGAAATTAGAATTATCATAACTCAAATTTCGTATGGATATTTAGAGAAACTGAAAAAGAATGAAAATTCATCCATGCCAACGCTGAAATTTTTATTTCTTTGAGACACGGAAATTTGATCCGCTACAATAACAGAAAAGAGTAACCCATGTATACAAAAAAAGTATTTCCTGTAATTGGAATGATATATTGGACAAGTAAGTATATCATCTTGTTTCTTATAATATCAATAATTCCTGTTTTCTTATTTGATATATTGGATTGGAAATGGCTGCATCTTCCTTGGCTACCTATTGGTTTATTAGGTACAGCTGTAGCGTTTATACAAGGTTTTAAAAATAGTGCTTCCTATGATAGACTCTGGGAAGCTAGGAAAATATGGGGAGGTATCGTCAATACTTCACGTACATGGACGATCATGATAAAGGACTTTATTACGAACGACCATACAGTAGACAATGTTTCCTCTGCGGAATTGAAGTCTATTATTAAAGTCATAGTAATGCGACATGTGGGATGGATGACTGCGCTCAGGTATCAGATGCGTCAGCCTAAATCATGGGAAGTGAACGTACATTCTAAAAAGAACGTGAAATTTAGAGAAAAAACCCATGTTCTTCTAGAATCAGATATTCCTAAAATTGAAGCAATAACACCTTATCTCTCTAGCGCGGACTTAAATGCAATTAAGGATAAAGGGAATTGGGCTTCTCAGATATTAGGACTTCAATCTTCTCACATCAAAGAACTCAAAGATCGGGGTTTGATTGAAGATTTTCGACATATGGAATTGATGAATGTGCTCAAAGAATTGTATACGCTACAAGGGAAATCAGAACGGATCAAAAATTTCCCTTATCCGAGACAGTTTGCTACGCTTAACCTATATTTTATTTGGATTTTTATAATTCTACTTCCATTTGGTGTGATGGACGCATTTCAAGAAATTGGACAAGGATTTCGCATGGAGATGATGGCACATGAACATGAAGCTGGATTCTTTCACATGATATATGATGGACTAGGGAAACATTTTGTTTGGTTGTCAGTTCCATTTAGTGCATTGATTTCTTGGGTATTCTATACGCTGGAGATGATAGGCGAAAACACTGAAAATCCATTCGAAGGAGGAGTCAATGATGTGCCTATTACGAATATGACTAGAGGGATTGAGATTGATATCCGTCAGTTAATTGATGATGAGGGTATCCCAGAGCCTTATGTATGGGATAATTGGATTGTATTGTAAGGTTTTGATAAGTCGTTGGTCTTCAATGTGGTACAAGGTTGAAAGGAATAGAAACCATTTTGTAATTCAATGGTTTTACTTGTGGTATCGTATTTGCAATCAAATCTACTTCAAATTGAAGGTTTTAAACATTCATACTAGAACGATAAATGCATCAAAGCAAGATGTGGTGAATTTGCTTGAGACCTTATCATCAGAGAATGATATGGTGTGGCCCAATGAAAATTGGCCAGCTATGAAGTTTAAAGGTGGAATAATGGTTGGTGCTAAGGGGGGGGCATGGACCGATAAGATATTCCGTAGAAAAATATAATCCGAATTCTGTTGTCCAATTTAGATTTTCGAGGCCATTGGGGTTTAATGGGATCCATAAGTTTGAAATAAAAGAAATATCAAATAAGCTAACGGAGGTAACTCATATTATTGATATGGAGACTGATTTGAGAGGTGCTTTTATCTGGTTATTTGTAGTAAAGTCATTGCACAACGCACTGGTTAAAGACGCGCTTGATAAGCTTGAGAATCACTTTTCTGGAGATAAGAAATCGACGGGCTGGAACCTTTGGGTAAGGGTATTGAGGAAAATTTTAACAGGTAAATCGAAAAAGTAATCGGTGCAGAATATCAATGTCTTTGATATCCTTACAGTTGCGAACCTAATAAATGCCTTCACTCACTTAGGTGTAAATACGTGATTTTATAATCGTAACCGACTAATTAGTAACAATTTGCAAATAATTGTGTATTTTTACTAAACTCGATATTGTGTTAAGGCCTTCTATTGAGTATACATTCTTACAACTCCTAAACCTCCTAATATGTCATACTTGCATAACCCCAAGTTCGTATTTACTGGTGACTTCTTATCAGATGTTTCCACAGTGAATAACGACCCTGCAAAGTACAATAACAATACTTTTCAACCCAATTTTCAAATTCCAGGACAAGGCAGCTCAAACGGCTGGTGGAATCCTGAAGGAGGTGCTATTTTTAGTTTGCAAGATTGTAATATAAAGAAAGCTGTATATAGAGACGGTTCTTCAATAGAGGCGAGTGATGATTTGATTGGACAGTTTATAAAATGTGCTGAGGGTCGAGCTAGTGGTAAGATGGTAGACTTGGATCCACAAATGCAAATGGTCTCTGAACTCTGGGGAATCAAACTTAGAATAATGAATAAGGCAGGTGATCTGCTATTATTGGGTGATCTAACTACGACAGGATTCAGAGATTTACAAACAAGACAGACGGCTGGTGCCCATGTAAATGGTCAACCACTAGGTGGATCATGGCCTTCTACATTGACTAATATTATATGGGGTGATGCTGTAAGTAAAAATAGGTTCATGTCAGAATTAAAGGCAACGACTGAACAAAATAAACTGAGCGTAAATCTTAATGGATTTGGTTACTACTATGCACATGCTTCCAATGGTAGATTTTCACTGGGCAGAATGTTAGGCGCTATTGGCCCATGGTTTATAGGAGAGCCTGAGACGATGTCACCGAGTCGTAAACTGTATGGAATTGCCAAGGTTGGGGGCAATGTGTATTTCAAAAGTACTAATTTTATAGTTAACAACGATAAGGTTACTTTTGATTTTGGGCAATCGTTTCCGATTGCAAATTCCTTGGGACGTATTGATTTCAATCAACACCTCATTGCAGCGGTAAGCCATAAAGCATTAACGAATCAACCAGCAGCTCCTATTACTATATCTAAGTCAGATTTTACAGTTCTTAACAAAATCACCTATGAAACTGGTGATAATTGGTTGATGGATACGGGAGGTATAATAAGTATTGATATAAATGCTGAAGGTGCGAAGAAGTTAATGGATAATCAATTGATTCTGCTTACGATTAATTCTTCTGGAGCGTATGTCATTCTTGCAAGAGAGGCTTTAGGGGGCTTTGTGTTGAAGGCCGATAATTATGTACAAAGGATAGATGCAGACCAAAGTTCTTCTGTGAAATTTTATGCATGGGAGTGGGGTAATCCTATACCTAATAAGGATATCAACATTAGTCTGCAGGCACCAACAGCGATAACACCGATTAGTTCGGCGAATCCCATTTATTTTGTTCCTGGGAATAACTATCCTAAAAAAGGGATCAGCTATGAGAAAAAAATAACAACTGATAAAAGTGGGATGGCAGAAATGAAGTTAACAGGCAATCGTATAAATCAACCACGAGACTATTTACCAGGACAATTATACTTTCTGGATTATGCATTGGCAAATGTAGATTCGGAAAATGCCTCAGGACTAATTCCTGATATGGTCAATATACATTTACGATCGCACTTCAAAATTCCTAAGAACCCAGTTTGGGAAGATATCGCATATGAAATGACTCAGTTCAGTAATTTGTATCCGATCATGAGTAAGTATTTTATAGACCTGTCAGATCCCCAAGCATTAATAGCGAACAAAGAAATTCTCACATTTGCGTTTACGAGGGAGATTACGGATCCTTTGTATATGCCAGTAACACGTGATTTGTCGGATGCTAAAAGGTTGACAATTCTAAAGTGGTTACAAAATCCCATAATTACGAAAGAAGGAAAAGATAAAGAAATATTGAAGTTGAAACGAAAAGAGGAAGAGTTGAAATCTGATTCTGCAATGCTTGCAATAGAAGCAACAGCAATTCAAATAAAATTGAAAAAACTAACCGAAGCCAAAAATGGAACGATGCAAAATTTTCAAGAATTAAAATCTCTAAATTACTGATCATTATGTTGAAACTATCGAAAAAACACGTCCAAGATATCCAATCAGCCGATTGTTTGAGTTCTCTATTTCCCCTTGTTCAAAATGCTATAGAACTGGAGCATGCTACTATTCCTCCATATCTAACAGCCATGTTCTCATTAAAACCTGGTAAAGAAAGAGCGATTTGGCAGGTTATTCATTCTATTGTGATCGAAGAGATGATGCATATGACAATCGCGGCAAACATCTTAAATGCATTGGGAGGGAAACCCGATATAAATCATCCTGCATTTGTACCCAATTATCCGACACCACTTCCTATGGGGATAGGTACAGGATTGATAGTAACCCTTGCGAAGTATTCGAGAGATCAAGTAAAGAATGTCTTTATGGAAATCGAAGAACCCGAAAACCCAATCAGCTTTCCAGTTAATACGGTTTTGAATGTGAGCGTTCCAGACTATCATACTATTGGTGAATTTTATGAGGCATTAAAAGAAAAGATCGATCAAATTGCGCCTGACGTGTTGCCTGGAGATTCTAATCTGCAAGTTACCTCTCCATATTATCCAAGTGATTTATTGTTTCCAATATTGACAAAACAGAATGCAATGGATGCTATAGATATCATAGTGGAGCAAGGGGAAGGGACAGACACTCTGCCGATTGATCCTGAAGGCGAGATTGCTCATTATTATAAATTTGAAGAACTATATATTGGAAAACGACTGGTTAAAGATCCTTCTGTCCCACAAGGCTATTCGTTTAGCGGAGCGGATATACCATTTGATCCTGATAATGTTCAGCCTATTTTTTCAGATACAAAATCTTATATGTTTGCCAATGGCAGTGAAGAGAGACGAAGGTGTGATGAATTTAATCATAGTTATCAAGTGTTGTTAGATGCGCTGCATGGTACTTTTAACGGTCAACCAGGTTCATTAGGAGATGCAATAGGTATTATGATCGATATCAAATTACGAGGAGAGAAGATATGTGCTATGCCTTTTCCAGGTAAACCTAATACGACAATAGGACCACCATTCGAATTTTATAAACCATTGGTTGTATGAGGAAAGTTGCAATCCCTTTATTGGTCTGTATTACTGTAATCCTCATATGTTTTGTGTGTTTTGGTAATATTGAGGTATACTTACAAGATCTGTTAGAAAAAAGCACTGGGAATCAAGGAAGATATGCTGTATTGAGCCTTTTGGTTTTATCGTCTGATATATTATTACCGATTCCTTCGAGCATAGTAATGTATTTGAATGGGCTGATTTTGGGTTTAGTTCAAGGAGCGGCGCTTACCTTGGTAGCGTCCTTGATATCATCTTGTGCCGGATATTATATCGGTAAGTATGCTGCAAAAAAGCTAAAGAATGTTCCAGATAATAAATCAATTTCAATACTGAACAGATATGGTAATTTTGGAATCATAATAACGCGTGGAATTCCTATCCTATCAGAAAGTGTTTGTTTTACAGCCGGATATCTTGGTATGAACTTCAGGTATTATGTGATATTAAATTTTATTGGGTATCTACCTATTTGTTTGATCTATGCATATTTCGGAAATCTTGGTCAAGGTCAATCACTGTTTTTGATTTCATTCGGAGCTTCTATTTTTGTTTCCTTATTGCTATGGATTTTTGGGAGGAAGTTAATTGAGCAATATGCGGAGGTTGTAAAAGAAAAGTCACATAGATGAATTTGAGCTGT
>CAJXUU010000112.1 GCA_913061325.1 uncultured Saprospirales bacterium
GAGATTTCTGCCTGTCTCGTGGGCTCGGAGATGTGTATAAGAGACAGCTACTCAGCATATGACCCTGTAATGGGTCACACTTCGTTAGCGACGGATAAAATCCGTCGATTAGATTTGAATTCACGTAAATTTTGGCGGTATTTTTGCCCGAAGAAGCAAAAATAGTGACAAAATTATTATTTATCTGTTGTACCAGAGTAGTTACGTTTTTTTAAAAGAAGTTGTTTTAAAAAAGATGTTTTAAAACAACTTCAACATGTAATTCTAGCAAACATTTATTTAAATAGAAAGACAAATAAATTTATTCTTCTATAATTCTGTAGCGTTCAGGGGCCGCATTTATTAGCGCCTTTTTAGCAGGTGAAAATTCGTTATATTCACTTCTTGTGATACGAACAAAGCTTCTTTTTTTATCAGGATCTTGGCTAGATCTAAAATACTGCTTAAAAAGTGCAGGATTTTCATTAGCTAGTCGATTTTTAGCGACTTTATAGTTTTGGGTATCAAGAGCACGATCTCCTGTTTTTTCTAAAACCCCATAAATGAATCATTTTACTCTATTACAATCATTTTCTTAGTAGCCGTAAAATCACCACTCTCTAATGTATAGTAAAGTACTCCGCTAGTTCCTAATTGAGTAGCACTAAAGTTTACTGTATTGTATCCTTTCACCCCATCAATATTCTCTTTTACAACTACTTTACTTGTAACATCAAATACTGTCATTGTCGCAGCACCTGCTTTCGCTAGATTGAATCTTACCACTGTCTGTCCCTTGAATGGGTTTGGTTCGTTCTGGTACAATTCTGTAGCTTCCACTTCAGTGATATCTCCTCTTGTTGTGATTACAACATCTCTGATTTCTAGTGTCTGTCCAACATATGCTTCTGCTTGTGTCATTTTCGATGTAAGATCAATCATTTCTATCAAGCTTCCGTTTTGGGTAGCTATGAAGTCGATACTAAAGATTACAGCTACTTTGCCTGCACTTACTGATGTCGTATTATTATAACTCATCGTTATCACATTACTTGTCAATACGCCCACATTTCCTTCTGTCATCTCTACCGCTCCATTCTCTATTCCTGCAAAGCTTAATCCTTTCAACTCCATTGTGAATTGATATCCATATACATCTGTAAAGTTTTCACTCATAAAGTCTACTGACACTTTCTGTCCTGCTTCAACTTCTCGATTTTCTATACTCAATGCAAGTGTCTTACTTGATCTTACTTCTGTAGTTTGATTAGCAAGGTTAGCAACTGCATTCTCTGTTACATCTCCTACTTTAACCGCTACCATGTCGTTGCCGAATGTATTGCCTTGCACGTTTTCTAACTGCAATGTATAATCGATATCAGCTAAATTCATATCCATTGTCATGTCCTGCTCGCCATCTACAAATCTCCATGACTCATTGGTCGGTAGTTCTGTGATTACTCCCAAGATCAACTTTCTCAATTGTGTCAAATCACTTGCCTTTATCTGATCATCTGCATTTACATCTGCTGCTACCAATTTGTATGGTGAATCCAATGTCTCCAATCCTAAAATATGTCTTTGGATTTTTACTAAATCCAATGTACTTACTCCATTCATGTAGTCTACATCCTTACTTCCTGAGATCTGGTATGTAGCATTTAAAGCATTTTCTAAGAATACATAGGTTCCTTCTCCATCCGTCATCTCTGTTCTTGGATATTCTGGCAGTGCTGCTTCTAAGGTAACTTCTACTTCACTTACTCCCTCTCCTGATGCTGTAGCTACTGTTCCACCAATCTCTGGTTTTCCTCCACATGCTCCTGTATTATCTACTATCGTCAAGTATACTATACAGAAATCAGCATTTCCCTTCTCATCCCATACATACATGTTCACTTCTACTGGACTATTCTCCACATCTCCACAATCAAATTCCTTGCTTGATGAATATTTAGTTGCATCATAGTTTGGATCATCTTCTGGTGCTACATCTGTAAATGTATATCTCAAGTCTTCTTGAGCTGTACAGTTATCAAATGATCCTACATTAAAGTCTATTGCCCACAGTGTTACTGTTCCACTACTCTCCATTACTGCTGTACTTAAGTCTACACAGTATGGTGTCGGTGCCTTCTTGTCTACTACCATGAACTCAGTGTCACATGTAGTCACATTATTACAACCATCTGTTACCTTCCAGCTTACTTTATGATTGCTCATAGAACCTGCTATGTCTGGTAATGGAATCGATACCGTCTCGCCATTTGCTGTTGGAGCTACATATACATCTCCTATTCCGTTGCCATTCGTATCATTGAATTGTGTATCAAATGGTGGTAAGAAACTACTGTACTCTAAGTCAACAGTTCCGTCAGCCCATAGATCAACAAATACCTGCCATTTCAACCAGCCTGTAGGACAATTGTCACTGCCTGGATCAGTCGCAATATTGGTCAACGTTATCTTAGCTTCACATACTTCGCCGTCATCATCACTATCACTATGATCATTGATCGCATACATCTTATCTTCACAATCTTCGATTACGGGTTGAGTCTCATCTGTTACTTTGATTACCTGTACGTGTTCCCATAATCCTTCTCCTGTCCAGAATGGACTGTTAGGATCATAATCACACCAGTTGATCACTGTCCAGTAATTTACCAATTTGTAACATGCACCATCTTCAAACAAGAAGGTATCTGTCTCTACTGTATAGCCAATCACATCACATGGTCCTGCTACCCAAGTAGGTTCGCCTAAGGCTATCATATCTGGACAATTCGCCGCTGTAAAGTCTCCTAATTGGGAGAAGCTTACATTTACTGGCATATCCAATTCGTCCATTGTAATCGTCTGGTCGCAGAAGATATCACTTCTTCCTACTACATTCCATCTTCTTCTTACAAATCCTTCGTTACATGCATTCAAGTTGATGATGATATCATTGTATTCTACATCTATACCACCACATGAACCTGTTGCTGTTGCACTTCCTGCCATGTTTAGATCTGTATAGTCCATATCACAAGTCAAGGTTACATCCGCTGGACATGTGATTGCCGGTGCTAACTTATCTTCTACTTTTACGTATGCCCATGCTTCGTTGAAGTTATCTCCATCTGTTCCATAGATTCCGTCCATGTCGCCATCATCCCATACTCTCAACCATACTTTATGGTATCCTGCATCGTTCACGCCATCTCCATTTACATCTACTACTTCAGCTGTAATATCTGCACAACAGAACTTAACATAAGCTCCACCGTCTGAATCATAAAGTGGTGAATTTGGATTTGGACTTCCATCTTGTGGGTGACCATCTGCATTATATGTTGCATTGCCTCTCACATCACAATAATCTTCATCTCTTCTCACTTCTAACTTCACATTGTCACTACAGCCATCGAAACTTCCGTTGTCTATTGATTCTGCATACAACTTAGCAAATCCTTCTTCACTTGTAGTACCACTTGTTAAGCTGATTACTATGTTTTGCTTCGCTACAACTACTGGGGGTGTTAAGTCTACCACAGTTACAGAGAACGGGTAACTCGCTTCATTTCCACAACAATCGTATGCTATGTAGTTGAATGTATGCACTCCTTTTGGTGCTCCTATTATTACGAATCCTTCTTCGAATGTTCCCTCGATACTTACGCCCGCTGGTCCACTTACATCATATTTCGGTGCACTATCACAGTTATCATGTAACTCCCATGGTGCTGGCACATCAAATGATGCAACACATCCCCATGGATCTGTACTTACTGTAATGTCTTGTGTAATCAATGTCGGTGCTTCACTATCTACAGCTTTGATCGTCTGCACATATGTGCTTACTTCTAAAGTACACCAGTCAACAATCGTCCATGTTCTGATTACTTTTCTGTTTCCAGAACAGCCTTCTTCACATGCATCTAATTCTTGATCTGTATATCCTGCATACACATTACATACATTATTATCCACTTTTTGTGCGTGGCCATTTACTTCGTATGTTGGATACGCATATACATATCCTTCGTTGTTTTCTACTATAGATGTATTCGGATTATCTACTGTCAATGGATTATCGAAGATTGCTACGATATCCGCTGGAGTGACTCCATCATTACAACTTAATTCTACTAATTGTATAGGTAGAGTTAAATCTAATGCTACACTAAATGGATTTATTTCGAATGTAACTTCACATGTTGCCGTTCCATTTGCATTTTCTGCTACATATGTTCTTGTTACTGTTGTTACACCACAGTCTGAATCGTCAACTGAATCGCTATAATAAAGCTCATAGTCTATACAACTTAGAACTTCTGGTTCTGGTATTTCTAATTCTCCAGATAATAATGCATCCAATTCGTAACACTTCACTTCACAGTTTGATAATAGATCTCCTGGACCGCTAAAGCTCCATGTGTATATTCCCATCTGACCTGCGCCCCATGTACTACTTACTAAGAAGTATGTTCCTGCATCCAAATTGATCATAAAGTCTGGTTCGCTTTCGAATATTCCAGGTACATCATCATCTCCTCCGATTAAGTTATCCGCTGGATTATCTGGATCGAAGCTATCTGCATAGATTCCTGCGATACCATCAAAATCAGGACTTGGTGTCATCGTTAATGTATAGATACCAGGTACTTCAACATTAAATTGAATTACATCATATAGGATATTTGGATTCGGTGGGAAGCCATCAAATGCCCATGCCGCTCCTGGGCTAAATGTATTATCATCCGCTGTCCATTCTCCTTGTAACATGTCAATTGGACATAGTGTACTTGAACAATCGATGATTGGAACTGCTTTGCTTTCTACATTGATCGTACTCCAACAGCTATTTCCAGTATCTGGATCTGTGATCGTTACTGTGTATGTTCCTGGCTCTGTTATTATACTACTACCTATTCCTCCTGATACATTGATCAGATAGTCATCGTAGCATCCATAAACATCTCCTTCTAATAACATATCTGCATTCAGAATCAATTCACAATTCTGATCTAACGATACATTTATAACATCATTACAAGCCATTACTCCTGTTACTCCATTATCGAATTCTACCAGGGTAACATCAAATGTACATTCAGTCATATTTCCATATATATCGGTAGCTATGAATGTATTTGTTGTTGTTCCAATTGGATAGTATGAACCTGACGGTAACCCTTCTGTTTGTTCCATTGTCGGTCCGCCTTCTGCATTTGAGTATAATACTACTGCAAAAGCTCCGAAGCCTAATACATCAATATCTACTGGTTCTAAACTTACACATGGTACTGGATTATTACCAGAGATATATGTAGATTCTATTTCACCAGATGTATTGTATCCAACTACAAAATTTGCAGTATTGTTAGCCTTAAGTTCTAACACATAGTTCATGCCTACTGGAATAGTCGCCTCAACAGCTGCTGTTAAGATCACATTATTCATTCCTGCTGGCACCATATGATCTGTTGTGCCCATCAATACCATATTCGCATATGTGAATGGCGCACCAGGTCCGATCATGTATATATTAACTGTAACTACTTCATTCACACCTGAATTAAAGATACCGAAGTTCACTTCTGTAATTTCTACTGGCACTAACACTGAGTTTTCAAAATATCTCAAGTGATTAGATGTGTTATTCGCACAATCCAATGCTGTACTTACAAGTGCTTCATTGACCGCTTGACTCATCTCTGCGTCAATTGTTCCACAATTATCCATGAATGGAACATCGAACAATACTAGCTCTTCACATTCGCCAGGCTCTAATTGTACTCCTATATCAGCAGGACAATCAATTACTGGTCCTTCTACATCATTCACAGTTACTAAGAAACTACATTCCGCTGTTAAGCCAGCAGCATCTGTAATCATAAATGTATTCATTGTCTCTCCTACTGGATAATAACCTCCACTTGGAATCCCTGCAGTTTGTGCAATTGTGAAATCACAATTATCATCTCCTACTACATCGAATGTTACTACTGCTCCACAGAAACCTGGATCATTATCCATTACTATATCTGCAGGACATGTAATTGTTGGTGCAATATTATCTTCAACCGTAATCACAGCCATGCATGAGTCTATATTTCCACACTCATCTTCTCCATACAACATTACATCATTGGCTCCTAAGTTCGCACATGTAAAGTCTTCCATGCTTAAACTGAATGTTATAGGTCCTCCACAATTATCACTTGATCCATTATCAACTGCATTTGGATCAGCTGAAGCCATTCCGTTTACATCCAATTCAATAGTAATATTCTGACAAACCATTGTTGGAGCAATTGTATCTACTACCATGATAGTTTGATCCATCATCACTGCTCTTCCACATCTGTCCGTTACTGTCCATGTTCTAACAATTGTCATTTCTGCTGGACATGCACCTGGCGTAATCGCATCAGTAAAACCTACCGTTGCTACTGGTGTAGCTGGGTCACATTCTCCTGCGCCTTCTGCCATTCCTGTTGCTGCAGGGTCTGTAGCTGCTCCACACAATACAGTTGTATCATTCGGGAAGAATGTAAACACAGGATCCATTGTGCTTATCACTGTGAACGTCTGCATACATGTTTGTTGCGGACTCACTCCATCATTGATGAAATATGTTCTCGATATGAATAAAGTATCATTCGGACATCCTAAATTCGAAGGAATGGCCGTTGATGCGGTCACTGTAACAGTACCACATGAATCTACAATTATTGGTAGATTAATATCTACAAGAGGTAGATCCGCTCTACATGCTATAGTCATGTCTACTATGTTTGAACAATCTACTACTAGGTCACAAGCTATTATTTCAAATTCTTTCTCTACTACTTGAATACATCCTGGTGATGCTGGAGTTGTTCCTCCATCAGGAGATACTCCTCCATTTAAATCAGCTTCTCCGTCATAGGTCATAACTATTGTATGGAATCCTAAGGCTAAAGCAGCAGGATCTAATATTACGGCAGGAATAGCATCAATTGTAAAGGTTATTCCATCTGCTGCTCCTCCATTTGTATCCATTCCGCCCAATGGAATAATTAGGTCAGTGTTATTTATTACTAATGGGATACTAGGATCAAATATTGGATCTGGATATTGACACTTATTACTTATTGTAAAAGTAACATTGGCTGGACTTCCCATTGCAAATGGACCTTCTATCATTAAGGTATATCCTATATCATCTACGTGTACAAAAGGTATTTCATAAACTCCTGCAACGAGTGACAATAATACTGTGCCATCTCCTAAAATAGGAACTCCTGCACTTTGTACTCCAACAATTGGCACATTAAATGCATCCCATGCTCCTGTTGCACCTACTACAGTCCACATTTGGCCGAGAGGTAATGGTAATCCTGCAGCATCAGCTACAGTTACAGTCTCTGAAAATTGACCATCATCTCCTCCTGTATTATTATTACAATCAAATGGTGTTGCGTTATCTAGACAAGCACAAGGATCTACTATTTCAAATCCACACTCAAATATATCAACGTCACTCATAGCTGAGCTAGAACATCCATTATCTGTGAAGGTATAAATTATTGTAACTGTTCCAGCTCCAGCTACTACTGGATCGAAATCATAGGTATCATTTCCATTATCTGTGACACCAAATCCAGAATATATTCCACCTGTTGGTATTCCACCTCCAAGTCCAGATTGTACTCCAGAGTCTATACAAAGATCCGCTAGTGCTGTAAATGTTACTATTGGTTGGTTAGTGATGCTGATAATCTGTAGGCAAGATGAAGTATTTGTACATAGGTCAACTGCCGTCCAGGTACGTTCTATAATTTGGACTATCGGACAGGTTCCTGTAACGATGACATTGTCAGCCGACGTAATCATAGGATTCGGATCGCAGTTATCTGTCGCTGTTGCAAAGCCGCCTGTATTAGCAGGATCTTCTGGATCACCCAACTCGATGGTAACATCGGGGGGACAAACTATCACTGGAGGCGTCAGATCTGTAACTTCGATAATCTGCAAGCAGGAGGAAGTATTTCCACATAGGTCAACTGCCGTCCATGTACGTTCTATGATTCGAGCTGTTGGACACATACCCGTAATGATGACGTTATCAGCAAAAGAGGTAACGGGATTCGGATCACAGTCATATATCACTACAACCATGCCGGTAGCAGCAGGATCTTCAGGATCGCCCCACTCGATAGTCAAATCGGGAGGACAAGATATTATTGGTGGGTTCGTATCTTTAACAATATCAAAAGTAAAAATACAATCCTGAAATTCTTCACCAGCATCTAAAGCACCATTTGCATTTAAATCATCAAAAACAGTAACTGTACGAGTAATGGTTTGTCCACCTACAATACATACATCATAAGGGGCGTTGATGTCATCTGCTGACGTAACCACGATGGTTCCGCAAGGCATAGATCCTATAGTAATATTATATGGAGGTGCCGCTGCTTCTGCTGCATTTGCAGGTGGAGCGGGGATATTTCCTAGCTGTGTACAATCAAAATCACCTAAATCTGTAATTACTGGGCAGGTAACGTCAAGCATACAAACGGGGGCTCCAAATAAAGGCGTTTCCCAGAGGCTACGACCAAAAGTACCGGCACGAATCTTATCATTAGTATGATTGATTTGCAGATCATAGATCGGCACATTGGGTAAGCCGGCATTGTGAAGCGTCCAGGGTGTCACATCAGAGCGATAATACACTCCGACATCCATCCCTACATAGATGGCATCCGCAGGGGTACCGCCTGTGTTTTGATAAGCGATACTCAATGCAGGAATATTGGGCAGCGCACCTGAGATATTCGTCCAAGTAGCTCCCGCATTGGTGGATTCATAGACTTTTTCGCCAGCGGTGTAGCCACCAAGAGTTACCCAAACGCGATTCGCATCTGCCGGGTCAACTGCAATAAAGCTGATAAGTAAACCAGGTAAGCCGGCAGAGATATTCGTCCAGGAACCACCTGTATTGGCAGAAGTTTCAATAGTCGTACTTGGAAATTCATTCACTGCATAGAGTCTTGCACCATCATTGATACCAACGGCAAAGGCACCACGGCCATCGGAGCCCAGATTCGTCCAGTTAGTACCCATATCGGTACTTCTGTAGACATCGCTAAAACCTCCGTAAATAATGCTTGGGTCAACAGGATCCATACCATATGGCGTCACCCAGGAACCGGTAGATCCAGGAGGTTTGATATTTGTACTAGTTGATCCACCATTTGTAGATCGTCTAAAAGATCCATTTTGAACAGCAAAAAATAAGTTATCGTTATTATTATAATCAATCACACAATCCATTCCGTCTGCTCCATAAATATGAGTGATATTTGGTGTTCCGGTATAGACGTCAGTACCATTATCCTGCGTACCACCTATCAATAAATTTTGATTAGTTTCTACACCGGCTATCCGGTAAAACTGCATAATTTCAAGACCATCCCAGATATTTGTCCAGTCAAGTCCATTATTTGTACTTTTGGAAACACCTCCATCACTACCACAATATAAAGTACCATCTAGCGGATTATATACTAATTCGTGGATGTCTGCATGAACATAATCAAAAGTTCCAGTAGGCTCAAACCATTGGGAAATAGCAGTTAAAGTAGTTCCGCCATTAGTTGATCGCCAAACATTAATACCCCCGGTGATTATATTATCAGCGTCATTGGGATTTGCAGCCAGCGCAAGGTCATAACTAGCTTGGTTCTGGTCATCATTTCCATTAGTAGGATACCCTAGAATATTAGGAGTCGTAGACATAGAACTAAAAGTAGCTCCGCTGTCTGTAGAGCGAAAAGTACCCTTATAAGAACCAAATCCTGTATCAGGTCCTGACAAATAATATACATAATTTGGATTAGCCGGAGTAACTGCCAAGGCACTACGGTTTTCGCCTGTTGGTAATCCCGTACTTATAGGAGACCAGGAATTTCCAGTATCTGTTGATTTATAAAAGGTGTTAGTTGTACAAGCATAAACAGTAGTTGGATCTCCAGGTTTGAATTCTATATCCCGAAATGATCCAGATTGCTCTGTAGTCCAGTTTGCCCCACCATCTGTAGTTTTCAATATCCCCACAGTTGTCACTGCAAACATTATGTTGCTATTAGTAGGGTGCATGAGCAATTTATAGCCCCTGTTGAAACTGGATACCCCCCAACTAAGCCCGGTAGCAGCCCAGGTAGCACCACTATTCGTTGACTTCATGACACCAATGGATTGCGTTTGCCCGCCATCACCATCACCTGTCAGAATATAAATGGTAGAAGGAGTAGTATGATCTACTGCAATTCCGGATACACCAATACTTGCCAGTTCATCTGACATTGGCGACCAGCTGGTACCACCATCTGTTGAACCCCAGATCCCTCCGGCAGGAGTGCCCACATAGATCGTATTGGCAAGCGTAGGATGAAAAGCAACAACGTTGACCCTTCCGACCCCACCATTATAGCCACTTGGACCATTAGTATAACTGGTAGGCCCAAGGTTTACCCAAGGATCCACCACCGATCTTTCTACAGGAGAATTAGAAGAATTGAGTTTTCTAACAACATCCCATGTCCGTCTTGCATGATTCTGGATCTTTCCATCAGGGTTGACCCTGCGTTCCATGTGGTATTCCCAGCGTTTGTACTGTTTGAATCCACTGCCTCTTCCTTTGTCTTTACCTTCAAAGTAAGTTTCAGCAAGGTTTTTAATTTCTTGTAATGTAGTATTTCCATCAGCATTCATAATCAAATCTTTGTAGGCCTGGGCATACAGTTGATATGATCCTAAAGTGAAAAATAAAACTACGAGTAGCGTACTTCTTTTTAATAATTTCAAGGGAATTCTCCTTGCTAGCAAAGCTACAGAAATGAACCGCGAAAGAAACAATAAGGTTGCATTAAAAGTAATTTGTTTACCGTGGGGGGATTGGTTGTTCATAATTTGTTCGGTTAAGTTTTGAAAACTAAATAATTTAGTCATTGAGTGGGGAGGTTGGTTATTCATTGTATATATCGATTTTTTTCTACAATGGTGACTCGTGTCACTATTAGATTACGAGACACAATATAAGTTGATAAAAAAAAGAAATGCAGTCTTTTCCAATATATTTTATTTAAATAAATATATCAAAACTCAATATCTTTTGTTCTGAAAATCAAGTGATTAATTTTTAAGATGTCTTTTTTATTGAAATTCAATTAGTTATTGGTAGTATATTAAGCTTAGTGGGGTTCATACAAGTAATAAATTATATTATTTCCTTGAAAATAATATGATTTATTAAAGAAAATGTCTTTGATGCACCATTGAAGTTTTAATCCAATCTCAATAGATTAAAAAACAAACATAAAAGGCAATTCTCCAATCAAGGAAATGAAATAATAATAGAAGTCTTTTTGGCCTTTAGATCACTAAAAATTAGAATAATAATATATTCAGAAGAGGTTTTAGTTTTATTTATTTTGTATAAAATCCTTACACTTGCCAATCAATAGGAACTTCGCCACGACTTTCTAAAACCTTATTAACCCCAGAAAAATGATGATTTCCAAAAAATGCATTTCCAGCTAGAGGAGAAGGATGGGCAGATTCAAAAATGTGATGCTTGGTTGTGTCTATAAATTTCTTCTTTCCCTTAGCAAAACCGCCCCATAGCATAAAACAAACCCCTTCTTTATGATCAGATATCGCTTGAATAACTGCATCTGTAAAATGATGCCAGCCTATTTTTGAATGAGATGCAGGATTTCCAGCTTCTACAGTTAATATAGCATTGGGCATAAATACACCTTGTCGAGCCCAAGATGATAAATCGCCATGATTAGGAATAATACAGCCGACATCAGCATGCATTTCTTTATAAATTCTATTTAAAGATCTCGGAGGTTTAATGCCTGGTTTTACTGAAAAGCAAAGACCCATCGCTTGACCTGCACCATGATAAGGATCTTGTCCTAGAATTACAACTTTCACCTTATTAAATGGAGTCAAAGAGAATGCATTAAAAATCTGATTTTCTGGAGGATAGACAATTTTACCTTTCGCTTTACTTTTTAGGATACTTTCTTTGATTTTAGGAAAATAGGGTTTGGAAAACTCTTCTTTGAGTACTTCTTTCCAGGATGATTCTATGTTTACATTCATGAGAGAAATCTGTTTAGAAGCTGGTACTTGTCCTAATCTTTTTTTGCAGTTCTTTCGCAAGCACCATCACAATTACCATATAGATTAAGAGAATGGTGTGTTATTTTGAATTTTAATATATCTCCCATCATGTCTTTGATACCTTGTAGCCGTGGATCACAAAATTCTAACACTTTACCACAATCTACACATATCAGGTGATCGTGTTGTTTGTAGCCGTATGATTTTTCGTATTGAGCGAGATTTTTGCCGAACTGATGTTTTGTTACCAGGTCGCAAGAGACTAATAGTTCCAAAGTATTATATACTGTAGCTCTACTAACACGATAATTTTGATTCTTCATGTGGATATAAAGCGCTTCTGCATCAAAATGATCCGTTCTATTATATATCTCCTCTAGAATCGCAAACCTTTCTGGAGTCTTACGAGACTTGCCTTTTTCGAGATGCGCTGAAAAAATCTGTTTTACCTCTTCAACCAACTTTTTCCTCTTATCCTCTAATGTTAGATTCTCTTCCATTCTACTCAGATTTGTCTATTCTAGTAACAGTTGATACTCCTTCTAGTCTTTCAACTGTTTTTATTACCAAATTTAGTTGATTTTTATTAATTACTACAACACTAACCCGGCCTTCAAAATATCCCTCAACTCCATCTATACTAAATGATCGAATATTCACGCCAAGTTTATTACTAATTTCGTTGGTCAATGCTTGAATCACACCGATACCACTATCCACTCCTGTAATCAAAAGATCTACAACGAAGTTATTTCCTACATGATTCGCCCATTCCGCTTTTAGAACTCTATATCCGTAATTAGCTAGTAAATGTGTTGCATTAGAGCAGTTTTGTCTGTGTATTTTAAGTTCCAAGTTTGAGTTGGTATATGCAAAAATGTCATCTCCCTGAACTGGAGAACAGCAAGTAGCCAATTCATATTTATAGAGATCAACTGGTTCTCCATTTACCAATATGTTAGATTTATTTTTACCTGATTTTACAGTTACTTTTTCCTCTTTTACAATAGCTGTTTCTGGAGCTTTGTTTTTAACAACAATAAACTTCCCATTTTCCGTTGGAATGTTCTTAAAATCCGTCACTTTGATCTTTTCCTGAGAAACCGCTATACAGAAATCTGGTCTATTCTTAAAACCATAATGTTTAACTAAGAAATCCATGTTCTCCTCAGATAGAAGCTTCATATTCTTGAGTTTCCTTTGGATAGCTTCTTTAGCTATTTCACCTTGCTTGCGTCTCTCCTCTTTCATCGAAGATCGGATCTTCGATCTTGCCTTTCCAGTAACAACCATCTTCAGCCATTCTTCATTTGGCTTTTGGTTTTTGCTTGTAGTAACAGTAACTTGGTCTCCATTTTCTAGCGTTTGCCCCATTGGAACTAGCTTGTTATTGACCTTGATTGCAATAGCTCGATATCCTAAATCAGAATGAATATCAAAAGCGAAATCCAATGCTGTGGCTCCTTTTGGTAAAATTCTCATATCACCATTTGGTGTAAAAGCATATACTTCTTCATTGAATAGATTGGTTTTAAAATCATTGATAAACTCCAATGCATCTGAATGCTGAGTATCTAGTATATCTCTTACATTTTCTAACCAAGTATCATAGACTGAATGATCATCTTTTACGCCTTTATATTTCCAGTGTGCAGCAAAACCACGTTCTGCAATTTCATCCATTCGTTCACTTCGGATTTGCACTTCTACAAATTTTCCGTCAGGACCAATAACTGTTGTATGAAGAGATTCGTATCCATTTCCTTTAGGAGAAGTAACCCAATCTTTGAGTCTCTCAGGGATAGGCTTGTATACATCTGTTATGATAGAATATACTTGCCAACAAATACTCTTTTCATCCTCAATCGGCACATCTACGATTACCCGCACAGCGAATAAATCATAAATCTCTTCAAAAGGGATTCCTTTTGTTTTTATCTTATTATAAATAGAATGAATAGCCTTGGGCCTACCCAAAGTACGATAGGAAACCTTTGTGTCTTTTAGCTTTTCGTTGATTGGTGCTAAGAACTTGTCTACATATTGACTCCTATTTTCCTTACTTTCGTTAAGCTTCTTTCTTATATCTTGATACGTCTCAGAATCTGATATTTTCATGCAGATGTCCTGAAACTCGGTCTTCACCTTGTATAATCCCAATCTGTGAGCTAATGGTATGTATATGTAGCTAGTCTCCGCAGAAATCTTCAGCTGCTTATGTTGAGGCATTGACCCAATCGTCCTAAGATTATGCAGTCTATCTGCCATTTTGATAAGTACTACTCTTACATCTTCTACAAGTGTACTCAGTACTTTTTTGAAGTTTTCAGCTTGAGGGCTTTCTACATTTGTACTCTCCTTATGGTAGAGTCCATCAATCTTTGTAAGACCATCAACGATCTTACTAATCTTAGAACCAAACAGCTTTAATATTTCTTCTTGAGTAACAGGGGTATCTTCTACTATATCATGTAAAAGTGCACTTATCACTGCCGTAGGTCCTAGACCAATCTCTTGGTAGCAGATTCGAGCCACTTCGATTGGATGCAAAATGTATGGTTCTCCGGACTTCCTCCTCTGGCGTCTATGGGCATGATTTGCTAGTTCAAAAGCCTTTTGCAGGTTTGATTTATCATCATTTAACAAGCTTGTTTCCATACTAAGAAGGAGTTTCTCAAACTCACCATGGATTATTTCTTGTTCTTGATCTGTAATAGATAACGTTTCTGTCATATTGTGTGGAAATATAATAAGAATTGCAATTTATGACTATTCGTTGTATAACTGGTTCTATTGCGGATAAATTCCAATAGTGGCCAAAAATAATTCTGTAATAAAATAAGAAAAACCACACTCCTTTGAGCATGGCTTTATCTAATTTACTACTAAAATCAAAACTTTATTTAACAATTGACTTGTCAGTCAACCATTTAATTCTATTCTCAAAAGTACATCCCAACATTAAATGTCAAATAGTTGAGAGTGGACTTAAGTGGTAATTTCTTTCCTGCATATTTATAATCATCACCAACTTTTGCAAAGGAATGCTCGTACTTCATCCCTACTCTTAGATGCTTTCCAATATCGATGCCGAGACTACCTAGGAATCCTGTTTGTAAACTCCTCTTCTTTTCTTCGATATGGTATCCAGTCATCTGGCCTTTACTTTGACCAGTTTGGAAATTAAAAATTGGTCCTACTCCTAATCTTAATTTGCCAACTCTAATTCCACCTGTAACTGGAATATGTATTACAGAACTTGCCTCTTCAACATAATTCATTGGCTCATCTATTTGTAAAAAATTCTGAACTGTAAATGTGTATGCATTCTTACGGTAATGCACTTCTGCACTTCCAAATAAAGGACCAAAATCTGAGGTAAGACTTATACCAACAGAAGGTGAATTCTTCGATTCTAAAAAGCCAATCTCCATTGCCTTCCTACCCTCTGGAGTACCAAGTATTTTTGAAGTTGATTCTCCTAATGAAACACCATATGATCCTACTACTCCAATTCTCAATTGAGAAAATGCTGATTGTCCGACTATGAAAAGTGCTGCAATAATTAATATTTTTTTCATAACTCTATGTTTTATTGTAATGTGTTAGTGTGCGTTTCTTAAGGACATAGAAATGGCTTTCGCGTGAGTAACCACATTCGACTTATTACTATATCTATTACTTAATTAGGGTAATAATCTAAGTGTTGTAATTGACTTACCTCTCCCCTATTTCTATTTTCAGTTTATGTAATTATGTTTATATTAATAGTAATACGGCTATTCACCACAAATGGTTAGAACTTCTTTCATATTACTATCCTTTTTAGCAACTAATACAATTTCAATATTATCCATATTAGTATCCATATTTGTTTTAGTATTATCTACAAAATCATAACATTTACTACCACTAGAAGCACATGATGAGATAAATGCTGTAATCGCTAATGCGCATAGAAATTTAGTTACGTACTTCATAGTTTCGTTGTTTTTTATATTAATAAAAAGTTGTTTTACTGCTTCCCAAACTTTCGAATGGAATATTACTCTTTGTGTCCAAGTTGGAAATTAATTTGTAATTGCTTCGTATATATATATAATGCCTTTATTGCCCAAAATGTGACGTGGCAAATGCTAAATTATTCTTAAAATGATAAAGGCGACATTTAAAATGTCTGAATATGGACGACAAATAATATTATAATCCTGTCTCTTATACACATCTCCGAGCCCACGAGACAGGCAGAAATCTC
>CAJXUU010000113.1 GCA_913061325.1 uncultured Saprospirales bacterium
ATCGTAGACTTTATAATTTTGGTGGAACGATTGAAACGGAATTTGTCGTTCCGTTCCGTCTTCACCCTGGATCGTCAAAGTAGAGTTTAGTGCTAAGAAGAAAATGGACATATCTCCTATGGGAGATGCATTTACAAAATTTCCTCCAAGGGTTCCCATATTTCTGATCGGTTCAGAAGAAACTAGTTTCAAAAACTGTTTTAGTCTAGGAAACAAAGTTTGCAGTTTCTTATTTTCTAGCATTTCAGTTACCGTTGTATTCGCTCCTAATGTACAGATACCTTCTGAAAATGAAATACCTTTTAGGGAAGTTTCATCAACTAACAAATGGACATCTTCTTCTGCCATTTCATCTGCGTGATGAACATATAGATCAGTACCGTTAGCAACTTTTGATCTGCTGAGTGTGGTCGAAGGAACGGTCCTGAGCGTAGTCGAAAGATCTGCCCTGAGCGTAGCCAACTTCTCCGGAATAGTCTCAAAATAATTAGGAATAAATCCTTCTTTTATCAACCACTTTACTTGATGATTATCATCTTTTTGCAGTAGCTTTTTTTCAATTGCTAAACCAGCTTTTTCAATAGATTTATAACCTGTACATCTACAGATATTTCCACTTATAGCATCATTACATGTTTGATTGTTACTTTGAGCGGAACCTGAGGGTTTCAAAGCGAAACCAGTCATAGAAACTACAAATCCCGGAGTACAAAATCCACATTGAGTTGCATAATTGTCAGTCATAGCTTTTTGAACGGTATTCAATACAGCAGGTAAATTGATCCCTTCTATAGTGACAATATGCTTGCCGTTGGCATTTCCTAATGGAGAAATACAAGATGTAATACTTTGGTAATTCACCTCATCTCCATTTAATTTGCCCACTAAAACAGTGCAAGCACCACAATCGCCTTCTCGACAGCCTATTTTTGTACCTTTTAATTGTTGGTGATCCCGAATAAAATCGAGTAAAGTAACACCCGATTTTATGGATGTGTTGATAATCTGATTGTTGAGTATAAATTTCATCATGTGTAAGGAGCAAGTTACAAAAATGTACAGATTATTTTAATGGAATTGCTTTGGTCAATGAGTCATTGATATTGCTAAAGTACTCTAAAAGAAGTATTAATTGATTTGCACATACAGCCTTTCTACTGCTTTAAAGAGTCGATAATTTTTAATGGATCCTTGAATTGAGTTCTTATTCCTTGATTTTCAGCTTGACATCTACTTATATCTTCTTGAGAATTCGTCTTTTCATAAATCAAAAACCCAAAAACACCCTACTCACTTTTAAGCGACTCCACAGGATTTGCTCGGGCAGCTCGAATACTCTGAAAACTGACAGTAAAAAATGCAATCAAGATCGAAATAATACCCGCAAAAATAAATACCCACCACTCTATAGACACCCGATAGGCAAAGTCTTTTAACCAATTATTCATAACATACCAGGCAATCGGGCTGGCAAGAAAAATAGAGATAATGACCAACTTGAGGAAGTCTTTAGAGAGCAAGCGTACAATATCAAAAGAGGATGCTCCTAACACCTTTCTGATTCCTATTTCCTTGACTCTTTGCTCTGCTGTAAATGCTGCCAATGCCAGCAGCCCCAAACATGCTATAAAAATAGCCAAAATACTAAAAGCACTAAAGACTTTTCGAGCTGTCATCTCTCTTCCATAAAGCTTAGACCATTCGCGATCAAGAAAGGCATAGCGAAAAGGAAGATCAGGTTGAAATCGATTCCATAATCCCTCGATTCCAGTTAAAGATGATTGAAATGAATTAGGATTCATCCTAACTGTTATAAGATTATCAACACCTGGGTTAGGGCTAATTAGATTGCTGATCAGAAAAAGAGGGGATATCTCCTGATGCAAAGATTGAAAATGAAAGTCCTCGATGACACCTACAATAGTGTACATGCTTTGCACTTCAGGAATAGAGTTCAAAAAATTTGCAGGAGAGACTAATTGCTTACCTATAGGCTCAGATAAATTCATTTCTCTGGCAGCGCTTTCATTTATAACAACAGAAAGAGAATCAGCAAATTCTTTGGCAAAACTGCGTCCACTAATGATTTTCATCTTCATACATTCCACATAGCCATCATCTACGATTAATGCACTCCCGGAAGTCATCTCGGCTTCACTTGGAGGCTTGAACGATATGCCAAAGTAAGTCCCCCCAGGTTGAGTATTACAACCACTTACTGCTTCCACTCCGGGCAAGGCTCTTATCTCATTTTTAAATGTTTCCTCCTGGGATTCTGTCATTCCACCTGCTCCCTTGAGCGTGATTAAATGATCTTTGTCAAAACCCAGTTCTTTATTCTGAGCATATATCATCTGGTGATAGACGATGATCGTACTGATAATTAGAAATACGGAAATGCCAAATTGAAAAACAACAAGAGAATTTCGCAATACTATTCCTTTCTTGGTTTTAGAGAATTGACCCCGCAGCACCTCAATCGGTTTGAATGCCGATAAAGCTATAGCTGGATAAGTACCTGATAAGATACCAGTAAGTCCGGTTAGTCCCAATAGGGTCATAATATATTGGGGATTCAAAATATCTGAGGTATCAAAAGATTTATCCGTCAGCGTGTTAAAATATGGAATAGCGATATAATGTATAAGTAAAGCAATCATTCCACTGATCAAGCTTACGAGCAGAGCTTCTGTGAAAAATTGGAAAGCAATTTGGCTTCTGTCTGATCCCAGTGTCTTTCTGATACCTACTTCTTTTGCCCTGGATGCGGATCGGGCGGTAGCTAAATTCATAAAGTTAATACAGGCTATGATCAAGATAAGGACGGCTATGATCATAAAAAAGTATACCCGTTGCTTTGACCCTGGAGGTTTAATTTCAGATTCTAAATTTGAATTGAGATAAATCCCTTCGAGTGGTTGAAGGCTGTAGTTGTATCCGTTTCCCTGCTTTTGATATTCTGCATAGTCGACGCCAAAATTATTCAGGATTTGGCCACTCGCAAATTTTAAGACCAGATCAGGAAATTTACTTTCCAGTCTTTGAGGATCTGCCTCAGGATGCAATAATAGATACGTAAGTGCTGAAAAACTTATATAGTTTGGTTGCTCAATAAATCCCAGCGACTTTGAGGAAATGAGCATATCGAATGCCAAATGACTATTTAGAGGCACATCTTCTATCACCCCTGTTACTGTGAAGTCATTATCATTCTGCGGTATATCAAGTGTCTGCCCAATTGGGCTTGCATCTTTAAAGTACTTCTTAGCAAGAGTTTTCGTTAGGATGACACTTTGAGGCTTAATCAGTGCTTCAACAGGATTGCCTTCTAATAAGGTAAGATCAAAAATATTGAAAAAATTACTGTCGGCCCACATATACTTGCTCTCCTCATAAATTACATTGTTGTGTTTTATTACAATAGGATTTCCAGCAAAATAGAATAAACGTGTTGCATCTTCGACTTCAGGATATTCATCCTTGATCGTTTCTGCGTACGAATGAGGGATAATAGCATAATCCCTTGTTCGACCTGGATAGCTTCTCTCGAGTACTACTCTATAAATGCGATCACCTTTCTTGTGCCATTTGTCAAAACTCAATTCGTCCTTGACATAGGTGCTAATAATCATAAAACAAGCCAGCCCAATGCCCAGCCCAAGAATATTAATAGCAGTATACCCCTTGTGACGCATTAGATTGCGAATGGCTATTTTTAGATAATTCCGGATCATGACTGATGCATTATTATTATAAATTAATTAAAGTTCAGATTTGTAATTTCTGATCTTAAAAACAAATGTTCTTACTTCACGATAATCAAATATTTACTTTCAAACAAATATTGTCGCTAGGGACTGAACGATTTCAATTCTATTGAGTGAAGTACGACATTGCTTCAAGTGAAGGAAGGCATTATCGGCGTGAAGGTGCTATCTTCTTTTGGCTTCCCACCGCTATCGCGTTCCTTCCTTTTCTAGCTATCACTAGCACATCATCGATGGTCAGTCAGTCCCTCTCAATTTAGCGGCATGGCTCTACTCTTTTAAATCAGTGTATTCGACAATACTACGAACAATCTCTTTATCACTCATGTCTCAAGGATTTTATCGGATTAGTAAATGCTGCCCTTGCCGTCTGAAAACCAACCGTTATCAATGCAATAAGCATAGCAATACTGGCCGCAATAAAGAATATACCAATGCCAATAGGTATTCTATATGCAAACTCTTGCAACCAATTATTCATGATATACCATGCGATTGGAGAAGCAATCAGGGATGCAATGATAACCAACCAAGTGAATTCCTTAGAAAGCAACATCATTATATTCGCAGTGGATGCACCCAATATTTTTCTAATGCCCACTTCTTTTTTCTTTTGTTCAGCTGTAAATGAGGCCAACCCTGCCAGTCCAAGACAAGCAATAAATATGGCCAGTAAGGCAAATACTCCAAATATCTTTCCCTGGCGTTCTTCCACTTCATAAAGCTCTGCATAGTTCTCATCAACAAAAGTATACTCAAAAGTAACATCGGGGTTAAACTGGGTATAGACATCTTCGATAGAACGAATCGTCTTTGAAGTATTACCAGGACTTATGCGAACTGCATAGTTCCAGGCCATATAAGGTGCTACAAAATATACTGTTGGGACAATTGGATTTTTTAATGTTTCAAAATGAAAATCTTTGATGACACCTATCACCTGCCCATCCCGTTCGACCCATTGTCCGACATCCCAATCAGTAATCTCAGAACTTCCAAATGTCTTGCCAATAGCTGATTCATTCGTCCAACCCAAATCCTTTACTGCAGCTTCGTTAAGAATAAAAGCGCCTTTCTCATCACTTGGAAATTCCCGTGAAAAACTTCTACCTGTAGCCATTTGAAAACCCATGGTTTCAATGAAATCGAAATCAGTCCAGACGGTTTGCATCCCTTTGCGTTGATCATCCGGCACACCCTCTGGTCTGGTTCCTAATGAACTACTCAGTCTTCCTGGAGGCACTCTGGATGATCCGGCGCCTGACAATATAGAAGGGTTCTTTAACAACTCAGTAGTGAACTCTTCATATCGGCCTCTCATTTCTTCCGGGGCACTCATCAGGACAATGTTTTCTTTGTCAAAACCTAAATCCAAGTTCTTGCAATAGTCGAGTTGCTGATAGACAACTCCAGTTATAACCAATAAAAAAATAGATGTGGCAAATTGAAAAGCAACCAATACTTTTCTTAGAAGACCGCCTTTGCCCCCGGTATTTAACTTTCCGGACAGGACATTTACAGGTTTAAAAGAAGATAACATCAAGGCTGGATACGATCCGGCTGCTACCCCTACAAAAAGGGTAATCACCAATAGACCGACCAATAATGGAACATTGTCTAACAAATTCATAGTCAATTCAGCTTCAGCAAGTTTGTTGAAAAATGGCAAGCTAATTCTGGCGAATAATAAGGCCAACAACAATGATATAAAAGCAAGGACAGTACTTTCGCTTAAAAATTGTCCGATGAGCTGAGATTTCATGGCGCCTACAACCTTTCTTAGTCCAACTTCTCTTGCTCTGAGACTAGATTTAGCGGTAGACAAATTCATGAAATTGATGCAAGCGATTATTAAAATAAATAAGGCAATAAACGAAAATGAGTATACATAAATTATGTCTCCTCCAGCTTGATAAGAGTTAATATCCTCGGACTTAAGATACACATCTGTAAGCGGTTGCATGATGAGTTCAGGCTTGGCTCTCTTCCAGTCTTCTAATTTAATACCGACGAACTTTGCGAAACGGTCTTTAAAATCTGCAGGTTTCACATTGTTAGATAACATAGCATATGTCTCGACATATCCTTCTCCCCAATTCTCTAATACAATGCGAGAGAAAACCTGCTTTGCACAATTCATTGATACCATCATATCAAAATTGAATCGGGAATTCTTGGGGATTTCCTCCATGATACCCGACACTACAAAATCCATATCTCTGATCTTGACTACCTTCCCAATACCATCTTCCTCATTAAAATATTTCTTACTTACTTCTTCTGTAATAACCAAAGAAAAAGGATCTTGAAGTGCAGTAAGAGGATCTCCTTTTATAAGTTTAAAATCAAAAACCTCAAAAACTTCAGGCTCCACAAATGCGAGATGTTCTTCTACATATGTCTCATCTTTATAATCAATAGCCTCTCTGAACTGAGGTGCAAATCGAATAATGTGGTCCATATCCGGAAAGTCAGTTTCTAATTCATCAGCTAACCGATATGGTCCTATAGCCCTTTGGGTTTTGGCACCAGTCTGAGGATTAGTCACCTGGACATTAAGTCTGTATATTTTATCCTTATTATCATGAAAATTGTCAAAGCTTATTTCTCTCTGAACGAAGAGCATTATCAAAATGACGCATGCCATACCTATGGAAAGTCCCAAGATATTGATCAAGGTATACCCCTTGTGTCTGATAAGATTGCGAATAGCGATTTTAAAATAATTTTTGATCATAATATTTATTGTTATTGTATACTATTATTCTAGTTTTATGTGTTCCTCGAAACCAATTAATGATACTACTCAGTGCGTAGACTTTCTACAGGATTAGCCGTTGCTGAGCGGAATGAATGAAACCCTACTGTGAGGAATGCCACCAAAATTGCAGCCACACAAGCAACGATAAAAACCCAAACATCCATTTCTGTCCTATATGCGAAGTTGGATAACCATTCTCTCATAAGATACCAGGCCAGAGGTACCGCAATCATAAGAGCCAATAATACTAAGATCATAAAGTCCTTTGATAAAAGACCAATAATACCAGTAGTCGTTGCGCCCAATACTTTTCTTATCCCAATTTCTCTTCTTCTTCTCTCTGTAGCAAATGAAGCCAGTCCAAAAAGTCCAAGACACGCGATAAAAATGCCCAACCCTGAAAACAAACTAAAAATCTTTCCCACCCTAAGTTCTGTCTGATATATCCTATCAAAGGACTCATCCATGAATGTATATGAAAACGGTTGACCGGGTGCCAGTTTTTGCCAGGTACTTTCAGCATGAGCTATTGCATCTTCAGGATTGCCTGATGCTAATTTTATAGCTAAGGAACCTGCACTTGGTGATAACTTGAGGCTTAATGCACCAATGTTTTCTCGTAAGCTTTCAAAGTGAAAATCTTCTACTACACCAATTATCTTCAGCGGTACCATCGTATTGGCGAAATCCCCGCCGGTGTTTTCACTTCCATAGAGAGAATGCTCAAGAGGATTCTCAAGTCCAAGTAATTTGGCAGCTGCTTGATTGATGATGACTGCCTGAGAATCTGTAGCCATTATAGCATCAAATGCCCTGCCTTCAATAAGTTTCATACCCATAGTCTCTATATAGTCCTCATCTATATCCCAAATCTGAATAGAGACACAATTGTCTTCCCGGATTTCTGCACTCTTGCATAATGGAGAGTTACTCCGTGAAGATGGAGTGGGCAGAAAACTACTGAAAGAAGCACTCTTAATATCCGGATGTGAAACGAGCTCCTGTTTATACGCTTTTTGATTATTACCAAGAGCATAAGCATCATTCAATACAAGGACTTGCTCCCTATCAAAGCCCATCTTTTTATTCTGAATAAAGTTCATTTGTTTTTGAATGCCAAGAGTTCCTATGATCAGTGTCGCTGCAATCAAGAATTGAAATATCACCAAGCCATTCCTCAAATTGACATTGCCATATTTATTTGAAAGTCTACCCGAAAGGCTATCTATGGGTTTAAATCCTGAAAGAAAAAAAGCAGGGTAGCTGCCAGCCAATAGCCCTACAAACAAAACCCCGATCAATGATACACCCCAAAAAAATGGATCTCCATAGGGAATGACCAACTCTTTATTAGCCAGCGCATTATATGCTGGTAGTGTCACTTGAGCAATGATCATACTAATGATAAAGGCCATGGAAGTAAGAACAAGTGATTCACAAAGAAATTGACTTATTAAATTTATTTTTAGTGAACCCAATACCTTGCGCATACCAATTTCCTTAGCTCGAAGTGCAGATCTAGCCGTCGTCAAATTCATGAAATTGACACAAGCAATAAACAAGATGAAGAATGCAGCAGATAGAAAAATCCATACATGCTGAATACTACCATTGGCTTCTAGCTCCGCCACCAAATCCGAATGCAAGTGAATATCTTTCAGGGGCTGATAAAAGTATTTGATGTAAGCGCCACTTTTTATCATTTCATCATAAGATACACCCATCATCGCTTCGATCTGAGGGGCAGTATATTTGCTCATGATATGCGGTGATACTTTAGACTCAAAGGCAGTATGATCCACACCTTCTTTGAGTACATAATATGTCGGAAAGTTATTACTTAACCATATTCCATTATTGGCCTCCTCCATACCCGTTAAGCTTATAAAAAAGTTGGCTTTGAAGTGCGTATTGTGAGGAATATCTTTTATTACTCCCGTCACTTCCAGCACAGTCTGATTGTCTATCGTCAAGGTCTGGCCAAGGGGCTCTTCATTCTTGAAATATTTAGAGGCCATAGAGGCGCTGATGATCACGCTATTAGGCTCAGTTAAGGCAGATTTGTCTCCTTTGAGAAGTTCAAGGTCAAATACATCAAATAAAGTGGAGTCCGCATACAATACCTCGCGTTCTTTATAATTTTGAGAAGTTCTTTTGACAAGAACAGATCCATAATCTCTGAATTTTACTGCTGCCTCAACCTCTGGAAAATCATCGATTAAGGCTTGAGCTAGTGGAGCTGGCGATACTGCATAACTTTGATGTTTTCCACCAAAATTAATTTCAGATGCTACTCTATATGTCCTGTCTGCATTCTTATTCCATTTGTCATAACTAAGTTCATCAGCCACCCAAAGTAAAATCAATAGACAGCACGCTATTCCTATAGAGAGGCCAACGACATTAATAATGGAATTGCTTTTATTCCTCGTAAGGTTGCGAAAGGCTAATTTGAAATAGTTTTTATACATCTTTATTTTTTATACAATGCTGGTTTAATAAAGGAACACCCCCTTTACATGAGCATACTCTGTATGGCCGGACGTTTACTCATTCCTAAGAGAATCTGTAGGATTCGCTAAAGCAGCTTTTAAACTTTGAAACCCCACGGTTATCAGAGCCACTCCAATGGCAATAAAACCTGCAAATACAAATACCTACCATTGGATATCGATGCGATATGCAAAATCTTCCTCTATCGCAAATAAACCCACGTTTTTATTAAGAATCTACAACACCAGATTTTTCAAGCGCCAGCTTTCAACTGTCTTTACAACCCTTCAAACTTTAATCTGAGCTTACAAATACTGTTTTACAATATTCTCAGTAACAACTTTACCGTCTAACATTCTGATAATCCTATTGCCAAACTCTGCACAGTACTGCGAATGTGTCACCATTATAACAGTGGTCCCTTTATCATTCAGATCTGTAAGTATACGCATGACATCATCACCATTAGAACTGTCCAAATTTCCTGTAGGCTCATCCGCCAGGATTAATTTAGGGTGATTAACAATAGCACGGGCAACCGCTACTCTCTGTTGTTGACCCCCAGATAACTGCTGTGGGAAGTGATTTCTTCGGTGCATGATACTCATATCCTCCAAAAGTTCTTCTACCCTTGCTTTTCTTTCACTTGCTGGAACCTTCGTATAGAGCATTGGCAATTCCACATTTTCAAAGACAGTGAGCTCATCAATCAAATTAAAACTTTGAAATACAAATCCCAAATTGTGTTTTCTAATATTGGAACGGCCTCTTTCTGATAAATGACCAATCTCTTCCTCTTGGAAGAAATATTCACCAGAACTAGGACTATCTATCATTCCTAATACATTGAGTAAAGTAGATTTCCCACAACCTGAAGGACCCATAATGGAGACAAATTCTCCCTCTTTAATTTCTATGTCGAGTTCGTTTAATGCTGTAGTCTCGACTTCATCCGTCTGATAAACTTTGACTAATTTGTTAGTTCTTATCATAGTTAAGTGTTTATAATTTTTCTGTTATAAATTTTATTTTAATACCAATTCGTCATTGTCTCCGAAATTTTCATAACTCGAGGTGATGACAATCTCCCCAGGGGAAAGACCTTCTAATATTTCATAAGAATTAGGATTTTGCTGCCCTACTCTTATTTGTCTTCTCCGAGCGATATTCCCTGAAGGATCAACTACATAAATCCAGTTGCCTCCAGTAGTTTGATAAAAACTTCCACGGGCTATCAGCAATGCTTCTTGCTCTGCACTAAGTTGTAATTTCACTGAGACTGTCTGTCCTCTTTTAATTCCTTCAGGTACAGCTCCTTTAAATAACATATCCGCTTCGAATGTACCATTGGTTACTTGAGGGTATATCTTTTTTATATAAAGACTATAAGTTTTTCCTGCAAAATTGAAAGACCCTTCCTGTTGGGTGAAAATTCGTGAGATATAGAATTCATCTATCCTCACCCGGATTTTAAAATTGGTCAAATCATCGATCTGAGCAATTTGCGAACTCTCGATAATCAACTCTCCTAATTCTGAATTCAACCCTGAAAGTTGCCCTGAGATTGGAGCTTTAATAATGAGGTTATCTAAGCTTTGTCTAGCAATAACCAGATTACGCTCCATTAAGTCCACTGTAGCCGTCATCTGCTCTTGTTGCAATGCTGTGGACAAACTATCTCTTAAAACGGTTCTTTCCAATAAAGCTTTTCTTAATAATAGACTCTCATATTCATCACTAGTATCCGTAAATTCTACCTCAGATATGACACCATCAGCGTAGAGTGATTTATTTCTCGCAAGGCGTCTTGTCAAAAGTGCTAATCTATAATTCACATCAATAGCCGTCTCCTTAAGATTGAGACTATTTTGCTCCATCATCAAACTTAGGTTTCTTATTTGATTGATTTGAGAAATTATATTTGCCTCTTGATTCAGATAATTGAGCTGAAGGTCCGGATTACTCAATCGAAGAATGGATTGACCAGCACTAACCATGGTACCATCTTCAACTAGTTTTTCTTCTACTCTTCCTCCTTCAATGGCACCGATCAATACATTTTTGATTGGAAGCACTACTCCAGTGACAGGTATGAACTCTTGAAATATACCTGTCTTTGCAGTATCTATCAAAAGGCGTTCAGTTTGCACGTTCAGCTTGGACGTCCCGGCTGAGCTATACATCTCCTTAGCGAAAAAACCCAATGCTGCAAGGCCGATTACGATGACCGTAATCCTCTGCCATGGCCACTTATTCTTCTTTATCTTTTTATCCATAAATGAATTATAATAATCTGTTTATTAATGTTATTCAATCAAACAAAATCCGGATATATATACCGGACGTATTCAACAATAATACAACTATAGTCATGCCAATAACCGCAATCAACTGATAACCAACTATATATAAATTTATTGAATAAATTTCGTTCTGAAATTAGTACGATAATGAACGATTGGTGTACGTTATTGAACAGTAGAATAATTATGATTCAAGACTTTGATTTACTCAAAACCCCGAAAATACACTTGCAAGTAGGAGGATGACCTTTTGAACCTATGTTCCGTTCATCCTTCTTTCTGAGAGGTTTAATGTCTGAAAATGAACATTTAGTAGAAACATTGTTCGATAACGATCACTTTTGAGTAATTTAGCTCTATGAAAAGTGATGGTAAGATATTGATCGTTGATGACGAAGAAGGCATTGCTTTTTCTCTTAAGCTACTGCTTAAACGACACTACAAGGTCGTAACAACTGAAAATAATCCTTTTCATATACCCCGCTTAATCAGTCAAAGAAACCCAGACATTGTGATTCTCGACATGAATTTCAGTAGAGGCAGAACAGATGGAAGTGAAGGTCTACACTGGTTAATGAAAATCAAAGAAATTGACCCTTCCATTCAAGTACTTATGGTCACTGCATATAGTGATGTTTCTACAGCCGTGGAAACCTTAAAATCCGGCGCCACAGACTTCATAGAAAAACCTTGGAGGAATGAAAAACTAGTAGCAACGGTTAAAAGTGCTTTTGAGCTTAGGTCGACTTTATCCAAAGTAAAAAGTCTGACTGACCAAAACCAGCTGCTCAATAAGACTTTAGATGAACCCTTCAGTGAAATGATAGGAACTTCCCCACAAATGCATGACATATATAAGACGATCGACAAAGTATCAATGACGGATGCACATGTCTTGATCATGGGTGAAAATGGAACGGGTAAAGAACTCATAGCTCGGGCCATTCACAGAAAGTCACGAAGGCAAGATCAGGTATTTATTCCAGTAGATCTTGGTGCAATAGCAGAGACACTTTTTGAATCTGAGTTATTTGGCCATAAGCGGGGCGCTTTTACGGATGCCTATGAAGACAGAATTGGTCGATTTGAAGTCGCCAATAAGGGGACTATCTTTCTGGACGAAATAGGCAATGTAAGTCTGCCGCTTCAGTCAAAATTACTCCATGTTCTTCAGCATAATAAGGCAAGACCTGTAGGTAGCAGCAAGGAAATAGATCTTGATACCAGAATCATATGTGCGACCAATATGCCCCTTTATGATATGGTAGAGGAAAATACCTTCAGACAAGATCTCTTGTACCGTATCAATACGGTGGAGATTAATGTTCCTCCTCTTAGAGAAAGAAAGGGAGATATCCCGCTTCTTGTTGATCACTTTATGGCACAACTAAAACAAAAGTACAACAAACCAAATATCGCACTTCATCCACAAACACTCTCTAAATTAGAGGCTTATTTCTGGCCAGGAAATATTAGAGAACTGCGACATCTGATGGAAAGAGCTGTGATATTAGCTGATGGTGATATCATAACGCCCCATGAAGTGATAGCACCTCAAAGCCGCCACAAAAACAAAACTTTCTCTCTAAATCTTGAAGAATTAGAAAGAAAGTCTGTCCATAAAGCGCTAGAAATTCATCAAGGAAATATTACTAAAGCTGCAAAAGATCTGGGCATCACCCGGGCTGCCCTATATAGAAGAATTGAGAAGTTCGATATTAATTAAATCATGTCTTAGTGCATCAAGAACAAAATAAATACAGTGTAAAACTTGATCTTTTTTGAAATATCATCGTTGAAAAGCCTCGCCATAGCTCATGCTATGCTTGTGTTTTTAGTCTTGATCTCTCAAAAAATCTACTTCCTTTTTCACTACAGTTACTTTATTTTTGAAGCACTAGGATGATAAAATGAAAAGATGTCCGTTGAAAGAGATTTTACATTAGACCAGTTCAGGACACAGGTCATTGTCCACATTATCATCATTACTGTGATTTTAATCGCAGAGACCTACCTTGCTTTTAATGGTCAGTCATATCTTACTTTGACTTTTCTGGCTGTTCTTCTTTTCTATTTTATATACAAACTTTTTGCACTTGTCAACAAGACAAATCGAGACCTTACCAATTTTCTCATGAGTATCAGATTTGATGATTATGAGACGACATACAGCCAAAAAAAAAGCGGTTCCGGAGACAAGACATCATTGTATAATGCTTTCAATCTCATCACCGGAAAATTCAGGGATATAAGATCTGAGAAAGAATCACAACATCAATTCTTGCTTGCTCTAGTAGAACAAGTAGACACTGGACTAATCTGCTTTGATGACCAAGGACGTACGATACTGATGAATGATGCACTTAGGAGATTATTACACAAATCTTATTTGCCTTCGATAGAGTCTCTAAATAAAGTGGATGATCATCTTTATGAGACGCTGTTGAATTTTGTCCCTGGTTCTCGCCAGTTATTAAAAATTCAAGTACAGAATGATCTCCTTCAACTGACAATAGTTGGCACCGTTCTCAAGTCAAATGATCAGACATTGAGGCTTTTTTCTTTTCATGACATCAATACTGAACTGGACGTTCAAGAAATGCGATCATGGGAGAAATTGATCAAAATCCTTACACACGAAATCATGAATTCAGTGACACCAGTGGTTTCCCTGGCAGCAACTACAGGTGATATTATACGTGAGGCCACTGGAATAGAAGAAAGCACACGCGAGGACATTCATAAAGCGATCATGGCTATTCAGAAAAGGAGTGAATTGCTGTTGGATTTTACCCGTAAGTACCGCCAACTTACCAGAATACCGACGCCTGAATTAGAAGATTTAGATATCAAAGAATTGTTGGAGCGATTAATAGTGCTACACACAGCGGAGATTGAGGAGAAAAAAATCAATGTAGTAAAACGATTTCCGTCTCACAAAACCATTATAAAAGGGGATGAAAGCATGTTAGAACAAGCCTTTATTAATCTTATAAAAAATGGTCTCCAGGCTCTTGAAGGCCATCATAATCCAAGACTCGAAATAAATCTTCGGAAAGATGGGTCAAAAATAGTGGTGCAGATTGCGGATAATGGCGATGGTATTGAAGACACTATGATAGATCAAATATTTGTACCCTTCTTTACAACTAAGAAAGAAGGGTCTGGTATCGGATTAAGTCTGGGTCGTCAAATTATCCTATTGCATCATGGAAGTATTAATGTAAGTAGTCAGCTGGGGAAAGGAACCGTCTTTACCATCAAACTATGAAAACGGTGGTCTATCTGCCGTCCTCTATTTTTGTATTACATTTTTTTCTTTGGTTTATCTGTTTTTTCTTATTGAGCAAGCCAAGGCACCTAAGCCTAGTACATCGTTACATGTTTGGCCGTTGTTTTTAGCAGAGCCGGATGGTTTCAAAGCGAAATCAGTCATAGAAACTATAAATCCCGGAGTAAAAATCCACATTGGGTCAAGGTGAAATTCTATTACTTTTCTTTGGAAATCCTGGAAAAAACATATTTACTCTTTTTGTATAAGATTTATAATCAGGTCTTTTTTGTAAAGAAAAATACTCAGAGGGTTTAGCTCCTGTAAGGTAGACCAAGGAATTATACATAATTATAGAAACGAAAAGCAACCCAAGTCCAAGTAAAATCCAAATTACTAGGGGCTCTGAATATTGCATTGATAACCACGAGGGGATTGCAATAATTATAAGGGAATTCCAAACCGTCCACTCTGCAAAGTAGTTGGGATGTCTGGTATATTGCCATAGTCCTATTTGACAAACTTTATTTCGTTGCTTTTCAGCTTTCATTTTTCTAAGAAATCCTAATTTCTGTTGATCAGCTATGGTTTCAAAGATAAATGAAGCTATCCATAATATTAATCCGACTATTTCAAAAACGGAAATATTTGGACTAGGATTTGAACCTATAATAAAGGCAGGTAAAGCTAAATAAGAAGCGTTAGCCAATCCTTGAACTAAAGCATCTATTTGCATAGCTGCTTGGATATTATTTTTTCCTTTTCGTTCCCATCTTATTCGCTGATATCTGTATCGAGGTAATTCTTTCTGAATATACCCTTTTAGCCAAAGTTGAACAGCTCCAAGACCCATACGAAGTCCCATGAAAATATATAAACTACCAATAATCCAAACTCTCCAATGATACCCTTCTCCTAAAAATAAGGTTACTAATCCAATACATACTAATCCCCAAGGCCATCCTATATCTACATAGGATAGTGTCTCCGTTTTCCAAATGGGATAGAAAACAATTAATCCAAAAAGAACTAATTGAATAATGCCATTAACTAATGATATTTCAGCTAGAGATTTTGTAAACATCAATATAAAGCATCCGATAATAAAGGGATATAGTGGTTTTATATAATTCATCTAAATATTTTCAGAATTCTAAATTATAAGTTTTGGTTTTAAAGCAAAAATGCTAGGCTATTTACTCTTTCGGTTTTAATTCATATTTACTACATGGTCCTCCAACTAAGTCTGGATTTTCTATACGGTCATTTGGGATTCTCGACGGCTTTTGTTGTGGCCTGCTCTTCAGCAGCTGCCTTTCTGGTTTCATTCCAATTTTGAACTTGCAAATTTAATAATACCGCAATTATTATCAAGATTATTCCGTATAGGAAAAATTTTGTCGTGCGATTGAGTTTAGCCATAATGAATTTTATTTAATTTTGAATTAAATTATATAAATGTAAGTAAAAAAAATACTATTTTTTCTCTAAAGGACCTATAGCCTGCCTTTTTTGAACCATACTTTTTAATAGCTAATGTGGCAATAATTTCACGAAGTATTCATCCTCTTCTTGATAAAGTTTAGGAGAGTATTTCGATTTCCTAAGTCTTATATTACAGGGGGTGTAATTATAGCATTTTGTTTACCTATAGCATTTTTCTTAAATCCTGACTAACGTTAGCTATCTCGTTGATTATCAGATATCCTTTTTTCGTAGGCGAG
>CAJXUU010000114.1 GCA_913061325.1 uncultured Saprospirales bacterium
TCGGCAGCGTCAGATGTGTATAAGAGACAGCTTAATTACCTGTATGCGAAAATAGAAAACAGTCTACCAATATTCTAAAAAATGGCATTAGACTTTATTGTTATAAAGTCTTTTTTCTTTTCCAAATTTGCTCAATAACTACCCATCCTAATATTACGATTCCAATTCCCAAAATATCGTTCTTTCCAAAGTTGCCTGAATTTGTAATCAAAATAATTAAAGTATGCATAGCTACCACTGGCAAAATTGACTTAATATCATCCGCTAATTTTCCTAAAAGAAATCCACCATCTATGTATATCAAAGGGAAAATGAAAATATCAACTTGCGTATCAAATCTAAAATGCCAGATCCACCACACAACACCAATAAAAATGTATTTTAGGTTCCTATTTAATCCTTCAAGTGAATTTTGTAAATACCTTCTCCAACCAAATTCTTCTGTAAACGCATATATTGTATTAATTAAAGCAAAGCAAACCCATATAACGATTTGTTCATTCCAAAGCTGTTGTCTAACCCAATTATTTAAAAAGCAATTATAGGTAAGCTTAAGATAAGTAAATTTTTAATTTTATCATCTCCAAAAATGGTTATTCTCTTTGATATGTTTTGATGAAATGCTAATATTATTATTGCGGCAATTAAAGTGCTAAATCCTGCCAGTAGATATACTGATTCAGAGATAAAAGAATTCTTCGTAATAGACTAAAAAAAATCGTTTAAATAACCTTGCTGTACTGGATAGGATATACCTAAAGCTATTATAATAAAAAAGATTATATATTTCCACTCAATTTTCATCTATCGATTCTTAGGTACTTCAAATTGCACGTAGCGGTTCTGCGATATGGAACGGATTTAGCGATAGCCAATTTAATCTCATATCGCTTGTTCACATCAGTTTTCTTTTATTATTTAAATTATCCAGTCGAGAGGAATTCTTCTTGTAAATCTTGTATCAACTTTTTTACCGTGAATTCTTCCTGATTCCCATTTAGGAATTTTGGATATTATATTCAACACTTCTTTTTCGAAGTAATTTTTAAACTTTTCTTTTTCGTCTGGAAAAACTGAATTTGTAATTTGAAACTCTCTTGATATTCCATTTTCATTTACAATGAATTGCAATTCTACAAATGGTCTTTCCCCAACTGTTTTAGCTAACTCATATTTGTTTGGATATTTGAGATGCTTATTTAAATATTTAACCAATTCTTCGCTACTATTTTCTTCTCCTTTGGGATTTATAAAATAAGGTTTTTTATCTAACTCAATATCTTCAAAAATATAATCAACTCTATTTGCAAATAATTTATCCGCTTGTTTTGACTTCTGTTCTATGAAGCCTTTGCCATATCTATTTTCGATTTCATTTTCAATTTTTTGAGTGAAACATTTTCGTTTTTCATTTCCTGCTTCCATTTCTGTACATGAAATTGGCTCATATCGAAATGTAATTTTTGACTCTTTTAATAGTGTCTTTAATTCTCTATCATATCTATTAGCACCACCACCAATAGTTAAATATTTAATGAATACTAACCCTTTCTCCTTAATTTCTTTTTGGGCTTCATTTATTCCTTCTTCACACAAATTTGCTTTTTGATTATCTGAACATGAAATCAAAAAAAATAGAATGATGATTGAAAGAATGGCTTTCATTTTTTCTTTTTAATTGATGAGAACACTTGTATATCAAGAAACGCATTACTGACATACCCTTTATACAGACTCACCTCGCACTGGTTATCAATCACTTACAATAATATACTTGATTTTACCTTACCCGTGTTTAAACGAGTAATATCTGAATAGAAAAGGCTAATTCAGTAAATGATCTTTTGAATCTAAAGATTAAATATAACAAAAAAGGCCCAAAGCACTTACCAGAACTTTGAGTTTAAACAACTAAGGAGATCGCTCCTTTGCTTAATATTTCTGTGTGTGGTGTGGAGATAAGTCGCCATAGACTGCGCAAGAAGATAGAATTAGATGGTAAGGTTAATTTGAATGCGTTTATGATGGATTATTATAGGATTTTGAAAATAGATAGCTACCTTTTATTCATTTTTCAACCTTGCAATAATCATTTGTAGAAACAAAATTATGAACAATGACTTTACTGTTTTCTCTTATTTCAAATTTGCTTAATCCGATATGCGATTTTTTAGAAGGATTCCTAGCGTATGTGTATCCAAGATCTGTCCAAGGATAATTTGCATTCCATACTGGGCTAAAATATGATTGGATAATAAGTTTGCTTATCTATTTGATATACTCAATTAAAAAACAAATTATTATAAATCCTCTCAAATAAATTTGGAATCTATCCGATTTTATTCATTAAATTCCAGTTGTGACTAAAACTAACAAAAAATATATGATAAATTCATCTAAGTGTCTTCTGTGAGATTAGAGAACTATAATAACCTAAAACTATCTGTCCAAATCTCAGACATTTATCAAATTCTACACCATTACAGATAATATTATTCCCTACTTTTGCAAGAGTATGGCGAAAATAGAAAATATAGATCTTGGGGACTTCCCACTTTTACTTGCTCCAATGGAGGATGTAAGTGATCCACCGTTCAGAGCACTTTGCAAAGAGCAGGGCTGTGATATGATGTATACAGAATTTATATCTGTAGAAGGTCTGATTCGGGATGCGACTAAGAGTCTTGCCAAATTAGACATATATGACTATGAAAGACCAATCGGCATACAGATATTTGGTGCAGAGCTAGACAGCATGCGACGTGCAGCAGAAATTGTGGAAGAGGCTAAGCCAGAAGTATTGGATATAAATTTTGGTTGCCCTGTAAAGAAGGTTGTGTGTAAGATGGCAGGAGCTGGCATACTACAAGATATCCCAAAGATGGTAGAGCTGACCAAACACATTGTAGACAGCACTGATCTACCTGTAACGGTAAAAACTAGATTGGGCTGGGATGATGAAACCATTTTCATTGAAGATGTAGCGGAAAGATTGCAGGATGTAGGCATTAAGGCCCTTTCAATACATGGACGTACAAGAAAACAAATGTATAAAGGGGAAGCTGATTGGACCAAAATTGGCAACATCAAAAATAACCCTAGAATACATATTCCTATATTCGGAAATGGAGACATCGACTCACCACAAAAAGCGGTTGAATATAAAAATAGATATGGTGTCGATGGCATTATGATCGGCAGAGCAAGTATCGGTTATCCGTGGATATTCCGAGAGATAAAGCACTTTGTTGCTACAGGCGAAATACTTCCTCCTCCTACAATCAAAGAGCGTGTCAATGCAGCAAGACAGCATCTTAAACACAGCATAGAGTGGAAAGGTGAAAGACTTGGAGTCGTAGAAATGAGAAGACATTACACAAACTATTTCCGAGGTTTTAGAAACATAAAACCTTTCAGAGGAAGATTAGTTACCAACTATGATCCAAATGAAATCCGAGGTATTTTGGATGAGATAGAGGACGCATATTCTGGACAGGAAGCTATATTGTACCAAGGGTGATAAGTGATAAAGCGATTCTACGATTCTAGCGGTTCAAGCAATTAAATTATATTTTAATTACCTTTTGAACTTGTTCCTTTCCGTTTTGGATACTCTTTAGGAAGTAGATTCCTTGATTCGTAAATTTTGAAGCTGAGATAGATATATTTTGTTGGCTCCCGATTGTATTTTGGAATACCAATTGACCAACCGCATCGAATATTTCAATATCTACTTTTTCGGTGCTGTTACTATTTAGGATATTGAGATCATTACTGAACGGATTTCCAAGAACTTTCAAATAAGCTTGAACTATCGATTGTTCGGTATTATCATCTCTTTTTACTAGGTCAAAGCTATATGCTTCTACGTCTATATAAACTTCAGCATCAATATCTTTGGTCAAGTCTATTTCCCCACCATTAGATTCTATCTTCAAAAAAGATTGACCGTTCAAGTCAATATTTGCAGAATTTAACCATGACACTTTTAGAATCCCATATTGGATAGCAAAGTCACTTTCTGTTAAGATAGAAGATGAGATAATTGCATCCTTCCCTACTCTAAGGCTGAACTGTAATCCATCTACAAGATCTTCTGTATCAAATAAGAGTGATGTAAACTCATCATTATGCACATTTTTTGAAGTAGAGAGGATTGCTTCTATCTCTTTACTGGTTCTTAATTCAATATCTTGGTTTGTATTAGCAAAACTCGGATTATATGACCCATTCACATCACCCATTTTCATAGCGATAAAGTTCGCTGCATGTGTGGTATCCATCAAATGCTGAATCACTATAGAATCTGGATAATAAAACGGATCTTCAGGATCTTCAAAAACAAATGAAGAATCGATAAATCTCCAATTAGGAATTTCTTTTGGCCACTCTGTTATTATACCCAGCACCATCTTTCTCATGGTAAGAAGGTCACTACTATTTAACTTTTCATTCTTATTTACATCAGATACTATGATATCATAAGGATTATCAAATGGCTCTAATCCAAGAATATGTCTCTGAATCTTTACTAAATCAAGGGTTGTAACACCTCCTGATGCGGCAGAATTATAATATGGTCGTAATACATATTTTAATAACTCAGGAGTTTCTTCATATTTGAATGCCCCAGATTCATCCGTCATTTCGAATCCAGAGAATGTATCAATTGAAGCCACAATATCAATCTCTGCATCTTGGATATTTTTATCTTTATGCGTGATTACTTTACCCTCAATTTTTCCTTTTATTGTACCGTTTTCACACCAATCAGTATTGTCTTGGACGATGAAAGTAACTGTACATCTATCTTGATTACCCCATTCGTCCGTTACATACAGGTTATAAGTAAATGATTGCGCTACACCATTTTCAATACTGTCACAAGTAATAATTCTTCTATCGTCATTAAGATCTGTCGAGAAAGAAAAAATCAAGTCTTCCTGTGCTGTACAATTATCCGTACTGCCAAAATCAAAATCGATAGCCCATATATCGATAGCGCCAGCCTCGTTCATAATAGTAGTGGTGATAGAAGAAATGCAGTAGGGTGTTGGATTTTTACAATCTCTCACATCAATCATGTAATCACAATAAGCCTCGTTGCCACATCCATCTTCTACTGTCCAAAACACTCTATGAGCTCCCAAGTCCAACTCTCGATCAAAAGAGATTCCTTCGCCAATTTCGTCAATAGAACCATCATCATCAAGATCCAATTTCCATAGATATAGAAGATTTAAAGAATCTGTACAATCATCATTTGCAAATGCAGTGATGGTAATCATACCAGACTGACAATCATCATCATATGTACATTCCACTTGATCCTCGCAGCTTAAAATGACTGGAGCGATATTATTTTTTAATTTTATTTCTTGAAGATAAGTCCAAAGACCTTCTCCTGAGTTTGGATCATATTGACACCAATCTATAACAGTCCATTCTCTAAGAATCTTAATACATGCACCTCCAGAAATATGAAATATTTGATCTTCATATGTCGATTCTACAAGCGCACATTTTTGATCAGATAGCGTTGGCTCCCCTGTAATATCAGGATTAGCTTGTATGGTATCACAACCATTCATTTCAAAATTTGATGGCCATGTGATATCACTTTCTAGAAATGGATTATCATTAACAAGGGTTATTGTTTGGGTACAAGAACTTGACTGACCATAGTAATCTGTAGCCGTAAACGTCCTTTCTATTATACCGGCCCCACAATCAATATCATAGGTTGAAGTCTCATCAACCATAGCTCCACAGTTATCATTGAAGTAACCAAATTGCCCCACATTCTCGCCATCTATAATAATGACTTGAGCTGGGCTTGTGCCTTCTAATACTTCTCCAAAAACAGATAAATCATCCAAATTGAATGCAAAATTACATGAAACAGTAAGATCTGTTGGACACACTATTTCTGGCGGCAACTTATCTTCAACTTTTACCGTTACCATACAAGTATTAGATAATCCATTCTGATCTGTTACACGAAAAGCTACCATAATTGTATCTCCTATTTCTTCACAACAAAAACGTGCTTTAGGGCCAAAATCAAGACCCCAACCGCATTCATCGGTCATCTTTGCTATTTCCATTGTGATATCCCCACAATTATCAAAACTCTCATCGTCAACAGATGTAGCGAATAGTTCGGCTACTCCATTGCTGGTAAGAGAAACTTTTGTAAATCCATCACAAACGGCAAAAGGTGCTGAAGTATCTTCAACAGTAATTATACTTGCACATTCTGTTTCATTGTTACATACGTCAGTTGCAATATTTATAAGCCAGTACTCTCCTACAGGAAGATTTTCTACTATATTTCCATTAAGGTATAGATTGGTAACATCTGCACTGTCAAGTGTTAATATTTTATAGCTAACTGAATAATCTGAGCAATCCGTAATTATTTCAGCAAATATTAATTCTTCCGCCACACTTTCACATGTATATGGTTTTGAATTAAGAGTAATATCTTCAGGACACTCGAATACAGGTCCATTTTGATCTAAAATTTTTATTATTTGATTGTGACTTATATTATTATTACCACTCATACACCAATCAAATATCTCCCACTTACGTACAATTTTAAACCCTGCTCCACACTCTTCAAAATATACATCCGTATATGTCCCTTGAATATTAGAACATTCAGCAAAAGTAGGCTCCCCAGTAGATTCGGGAGACGGGTGTCCATTTGGTAAGGGTATCCAATCTCCATCGCAACTTAATGGTGGATTCGTTATTCCGTCATAGTTAGGTGGTAATACAACATCCGCTAAAGAAAGTGGAAGAACCATTATTATTTGTTCGCATATTGAATTATTTCCAGCCTCATCAGTTGCTGACCAAGTTCGTGTAATTTGCTTTGCGAAACCAGTAACGGCACATGCAAGTTCTTCTTCTATATCCGTATAAGTTAGTGTGACATCACCACAATCATCAAAATCAACAACAGTATATGTATTTTCTCCATTTGATGTAGCTGTAGCATAAAATGGGATAGGAAAACCTATTGAATCTGGACTTACACCTGTTTCGCAATTAGCTTCTGTATCTACACAATTAAGAAATGGCGCTATATTGTCATACACAGAAAGAGATCCATCACAAAAACCATTTGTACAATCATGACTAACAATAAATGAGATGTTAGTTCCAATATGATCGACCGTAAGTAGGTTATCTACTATTATATTATCATTTTCATCTAAAAGCTCTATTTGATATTTATCATAGGGTTCGATAGGATTAGCAAGCAACATGGTAACATCAACAACTTGCTGGCATCCTTCAGATAATGAAACATTTATACTATTATTACAAACAAGTGCTGGAGCATTCATAAATGTAATGGTGACTACATCTGAAACTTCTACCATTGGTCCAGTACCATCAGGATCATCACTTACAAGAATAAGTATAAATGATCCATTGGATTGATCTTGCAAACCTGGCTGATATTGAGTTGTAGTTGAAAAAATACCATTACTCTGACCACCAGGAAGAAATACTCCATCGCCATAAGTAAACCATAGACCATCTGTCACATCACCTGATATAGTTGCTCCTAAATCCTCTAACTCTAGTACTTCCCCATAACATATCGTAGCTGGGTCACCCGCATCTACTTCTATGATCATACTAGGACTGCCGGCATACATGTGTATACTGGCAATTAAGAAAGATAATATGAAAAAGGTTTTACTCAATATATTACTTTATTTTATAATCTATTAAACCATCTAAAACAGATGATAACACATTATGAATATATGTAATACAAAGATTGTGCCATGGGGGTTGTAGTTAATGATATTATCCTTTTATTTAGAAAAGGGATTAAATACCTATAGATTTATTTTTGGCAGAAGTGCTTCCACCCCCGCCCCCCCTGCGAAGGGGAATTTTGTGATGCAATGACTTAATCCCCCTCTGGAGGGGTCGAAGGGGGTGGAATACTCCTATCTATTTTCCTGCCCCCCCCCTTTTTGTCAGTGCTACCATCGCATTTTCCAACCCGCTATTATTTCATCTACAGAGGGTCTGTCCTTTAAAACTAAGAGTGGGGAAAAACGTAATACAGTAAATCCAATTCCTTTTAAGGTGTCGTCTCTAAGTCTATCTTTAGCATATGCTTCTTCTGTTAAATGACTAATCCCGTCTACTTCAATGACTAACATTAGCTCTAAGCAAACAAAACCTACGATATAGTTCAAAATTGGTCTTTCTCTTCGAAATTGATACCCAAGCATCTGTCTTGATGACAATATGAACTTCCACATATAGAACGCCGACATCGGCATAGATTTCTTATTCCTATCAGCAAATGTTTTTAGCTTTTTGTTATAATGGAAATTGTTTGCTTTTGATGCTTTGGGTAACATTACATGAGATTATGTTTTATACTATTTAATATATAGAATAATTTTTATTCGTGACATTTCCACCCCCTTGCCCCATCCGAATGGGGACATTTGGACAGGGTGTAAGTTGATTTCAAAACAAGTAATTCCAAGAGGTTTAACTCTATATTCGTTTCACTTCAAATATGCAATTTCTAAAAAACATTATTGCTCTATCAGGACTCATTTTCTGACTTCCTTTATAATCTAATAATAGATTTATGTTCGTGTTTTCATTTTGTATCCAAGTTGCACCGCCATCGGTAGTGTATGCTATTTTATCATAAGATTCAAGATAATCGACTGGCTTGAACCCATCATTCATTAGAATTACTGATTCATTCTCAGAAATAAAAGAAATTACTTTTGAAGTGCCTTCATAATAAATCGACCATGTTACTCCACCATCCTTAGTAATGGACATGCTATTATACATTTCGACAATAAAGGTATCTTCATTTAATACATGGATATCTCTTACTCTCCCCCCATCAGAAGTTAGCGTACTTATATATTCACCATCTAGACTAATGACTACAATAGAATCGTCTTTTCCAAGTGCGTATATTTTTTCTCCTATGATTTCAAAGCTAAATTTTGTACTAGAAAAATGGAAACCATTATTATTTGAAAGTTCAGTCCAACTCTCACCATCATTAAAAGATACATGGATGATTTCATCAAAACTAGAAGCGTACATCAACCCGTTTTTATCATAAGCATAATGATTTAAATCCTTTTGGCTACTTGTCTCGTTCCAAGTTTCACCTCCATCCGTTGTTTTAAACATATTCGAACTGTATGTGAAGGTTGCTCCTTCATCTACATTTTTAAAAATGATCTCTTTTAATAGTGGCTTATTAGGCAAATCCACATGCTGCCAAGTAACACCACCATCATTGGTCTTTAATAATTGATACATCCCCCCAGATTTGATCCTTGCAATCTGAAAACCATTATTATCATCAATAAAATAAATACTTAGCGAAGTATATTTATCAATGCCTAAACCACCTAGATGATTTATATTAAAACCATCCGGTGAAAAAATAGCCTCGTTTTGACTACAAATTGATTTTTCATTAAAACTAACTTGTTCTTCATCGAGACCACAGCTCAACATCAAAATAAGAATAAAAAATGCGATGTATTCTTTCATAATATAATTGGAACGATTAAAAGTCTAAAATGCAATCAAAATTAATAAAATAACCAAATCTACAGCTTGATATCTATTGAAGTAAAAAGAGAGAACCCTATTATCGGCCATGTCAGATTTCGACCAGCAAGGAAGTAATCTTCGGCATTCTTATTTTTATTGCCAAAGTAAAACTCCTATGCTGCAACTGCAAGTAGGCAAAAATACTGATTCCGAAATCGATTGAGGAGAAGTTGGATTCCATAGTATCAAGTTTAATAAATCAGTTCTTAAGGCTCAGTGATCGGTACGTCTTGATTCTGATTTCCAGTTTTAATCAATATTGTGCAAAAACAAGCTACAACTAATAATACGCCCGCAAAAGTGATCGCATTCCTTGGATCATTGCCTAAAAAGTTCTTAAGAATGAATCCAAATGTTAATGTCTGAAAGATCATAGGAATAACTATCATCATATTGATAATGCCCATATAGACACCATACCTTTCTTTTGGTATATCACTGACCACCATCAAATATGGTATCCCCATCATACTCGCCCAACCAATTCCAAAACCAGTAATTGCGAAGAATAGTAAGTACTTATTCTCTATATGTGGGAAGGCTAAAAACCCAACCGCAGCGATTAGTAAGCAAAATGCATGCACATATTTAGGTTGATATTTATTAGCAAAACCTACCAAGCCAAAAGCAACTAAAAATGTAACAATATTATACCATCCATTGACTAATCCTGACCAACTTACTGCCTCTCCATAAGCTTGCTTGTTGCTTTCCGGAGTAGCATCCCAAACAGAAAGCGCTATACTTTTTGATGAATTCTGCCAATAACAAAATAGCGCATACCATTGAAATAAATAGACCAAAGCCAATTGCCACATTACTTTGGGCATATCCTTAATAGCTGAAAATATTTCGATTAATGGCCCATAAACACTCCGTTTTTCACTCCTAAGTTTAGCTAGTTCCACTTCTGTAGGTGGTATCTCATTCGTATGACTAATACTCCATAATATAGAAGCTATAGAACAGAAGGCTCCTAGAAAGAACGAAGCGTATACCCACGTTGGTAATGAACCTGTAGAATGATCCTCAACTCCTGTGATATAAACGATAATTAATGGGAAAATAAAAAGAGACACATTGGATAACGTCTGACCAAGACCTGTAAAAAAGCTTTGCATTTGAAAACCTAACGGCTGTTGTTCTTTATCCAGTTGATCTGCAATAAGTGCTCTGTATGGCTCCATTGCTGTATTATTCCCAGCATCTAATATCCATAGTAGACCTGCTGCCATCCATAGAGAGCTACTAAATGGAAATGCCAATAGAGTCAAACTACAAAGAATTGCGCCTACAAGAAAATATGGCTTACGCCTTCCAAACCGAGGGCTCCAAGTCTTATCACTCATCGCACCAATCAAAGGTTGCACTAACAAACCTGTAACAGGACCAGCCAAGTGCAAAATAGGAATCTGATCTGGACTTGCACCCAAGAAATCATAAATTGGGGTAACTGCACTTTGCTGCAATCCAAAACTATATTGAATTCCAAAGAAGCCGACATTCATGTTTAATATCTGCCAAAAACTCAACTTAGGTTTCTTGATCATGGTGTATATAGTATTAAAGCGTATCCAAAATATCTTCCTTCTTCTTCAGTAATATTAGCCCTTACTTAATTTTAATATTCTTGCATCCCATGGTTTTAATCTGGTTATACTTCCAAAGTCTTGATTACAAAAAACAAATGTATATTCTTGCATATCAAAATCTACAGATTCAACTTGATCACTGTGATTAAGCATCACTATAAATGTGTCATTTTCATCAGACCTTTTATAGAAGAACAGATTCTCAGATTTCTGCGGTATGATCTCGAAACTTCCATAAATAAACGTCTTATTTTCTTTTCTAAAAGCAAGCAATCTTTTGTAGAATTCAAAAATAGAATCTTTACCTTCCGCAACTGCATTCGCCGCATTTATCTCTTTATAATTTGGATTAAGTTTTATCCAGGGTTCTCCTGAGGTAAAACCAGCGTTTTTATCACTATTCCAATGCATCGGAGTTCTTACGTTGTCCCTTCCGTTTTCGTGGACTAACTTCAAAAAATCATCCGTAGTCATGCCCCTTTTCAAAAATTCTTTATGAAAATTATGTGTCTCAACATCCTTATAATCATCTATCGACTCAAAATGAACATTGGTCATTCCTAATTCTGAACCTTGGTAAATACACGGTGTACCTCTCAATGTTAGAACCATCATTGCCAAAAGTTTAGCACTTTGTTTACGATACTCCTTGTCGTTTCCAAATCGAGATACAAGCCTTGGAAAATCATGATTATCCAAGAAAATACTTATCCAACCAGAGCCACCCATCGCTTCGTCCCATTCGCTAAATATCCTTTTTACATCTGGCCAACCATAAGGAACAGGATCAAACTTACCAAACTCACCATGCCCAAGAAACATATGATCTAAATGGAAAATCATATTGAGTTCTCCTCTGTCATGTCCTACATAATTGAGGCCTACTTCTTTACTGATTCCTGGACCTTCACCAACAGTCATAATATCATAATGCTTGAGCACTTTTTCATACATTTCATTGATGTATTCATGTACTTTTGGTCCGTTAGAGTACACATGCTCTATGATCTCATTTAACATATCATGCTCAGCATCCGCAAACTCTAGTCGCTTAGAAATCAGCGGAATCACATCCATTCGAAAACCATTAATTCCCTTATCTAACCAGAATTTCAAGATATCACATATAGATTGTCTTACAGCGGGGTTTTCCCAATTCAGATCAGGCTGTTTTTTGGTAAATAAGTGCAAATAGTAATCATCAGTCTGTTCATTATACTCCCATGCTTTTCCTCCAAAAAATGAAGGCCAATTATTGGGCTCTTTGCCATCTCTAGCGTCTTTCCAGATATAATAATCACGATACTTGCTATCTTTCGATTTACGTGCATCCTCGAACCAAGCATGTTCGTCAGATGTATGATTCACAACCAAATCCATAATGAGTTTCATGCCTCTGCTGTGCAATCCAGCGAGTAACTCATCAAAGTCAGCCATAGTCCCAAATTCCGGGTGGATATCGTAATAGTCACTAATATCGTATCCATTATCATCATTCGGAGATTTATATATGGGAGAGATCCAAATGATATCCACTCCCAAAAGCTTGAGATAATCCAATTTTGATATGATCCCTTGTAAATCTCCTATTCCATCCCCATTATTATCTTTAAAACTACGTGGATATATTTGGTAGATTACTTCTTCTTTCCACCAGAACTTGTTTTGTGCCATTCTTCCTACATCGTTATTTTTTTTTCGAATGTTCGATCGCATACATTTTCAGGTACTAGACTTTTAAGTTGTTTATTTTTCATTCGAATTGATGTATGCTTTCATTGCTAAATATACTCCATTACTCCACCCGAATCCATCTTGGACAGGGTACTCGCCTCCTCCAGCTTCCAGCGACATATCTTCTACATTATACTTCTCAACAAACTTACCCGTATTCTTATATACCTTTTCATTGATTGCTACCCATCTATTTGCAATATCAAGGGCCAACGTTTTGTGTCCATAGTTATCGAGTCCCTTTACTGTCATCCATTGAAGAGGAGCCCATCCATTTGGAGCATCCCATTGTTGCCCTGTATTTACAAGAGTGGTTACTACACCTCCTGACTTAAGAAAATTTTCTTTTATTGATCTTACAACTGAACTAGCCTGCTTTTTATCTGCCATTTGGAAAAAAAGAGGATAAACCATGGCAAGTGATTTTACTTCAGTTTGTTTTCCTTCTACAAAATTATAATCTGCGAAAGTTCCATCTTCAGCTACCATAAATTTATTCATGAAGTCCATCCTAGACTGCATACTGGTCATGACATCACCTTTTATTACTTGATCGACATCTAAATGATTTACTATGATTGCTTCAAGTCCATACAAAAGTGCATTTAAGTCTACAGGAATAATATCTGTAGTTTGGATTGTGTTTATATCCTTGCCATTTGCAAACCAACGAGAAGTATAATCCCACCCAGATTCTGCACCAGCACGAAGGTCAGCATACATTTTTTCGCCTCCTTTTGTTTCTTGCACTTGCAAATAATCTTCTCTGTATGATTCTTGACGAGGTGTTACTCCTTTATCAAAATATCGATTTACCAATCCAACATCCGTTTTCACAATGTGCTTTTCAGCACCTTCCCTATCCATAGCAACATCTTCATAAAATATTTCTTTGCCATCCATCCAAAAATCATATTCGCCTAAAAGAGCGTCGCTATACTTTGCATACATTTCATCCCCTTTCTCATCTGCATATAACTTCACCATTTGAGAGAAAAAGGGTGGTTGTGAACGAGTTTTATAATACTTCCTATTTCCATTAGGAATGTGTCCTACGGTTTTAATTAGGTAAGCAAAGTTATCTAACATGTTTTCAATCAATTCGAACTCACCACTCTCTACCAAACCAAGCATGGTAAAATAACTATCCCAATAATAGACTTCTCTAAACCTACCGCCTGGCACAATATATGGATGTGGCAGGGCTATCAATGTACTACCATCTTTCGATTCGTCCGACTCTCTTTTGAGTACTGGCCATAGAGCTTCTACATGCTCCGCAGCTGACCTATTTGTATCCGTTTTGAAATCAGAAGAAATGGAGCCAGGTACATCAAAATGCGCGTTTACAAAAGCAGATAAATCAAATCCTTCATTATTCTTTGCTCCAGCATATGCCTTGTTTATTTCATCAGCAGAAGATTTTGCTGTACAATCAACGAATGTCTTACTATCTTCAAACACTTGATTCATCTGCACATCAACGAATAATTCTGGGTACAACTCATCAGGGGTAGCCAGATTAGTTGGTGTAGCTTGTTTTGTATTAATGTCAGATTCTTCTGAAGAAATAGCACTTGAGCTACTTTCCTTACAGCTTATCGAAGCGAATATTAACGAACAAAGAAATAATGACTGGATTGAGTATTTAAAAATTCTCATTTTAGAGTTTATAGATGTAGAAAAAAGTAGATACAGAATAACTGTTGTTAGGAAAATATAGATCTAAAACAACAATTTAGCTGCAATTACAAACTCAATATACAAATGAATGGAATATATAGTGTCAGTAGTACACTAATAAATTTTTCCTTCAAAAAGTTAGTGATTTCTTGTTAAGCTTTTAGTTATTGGAATAATAAAGCTATGGATTAATTGGTGACTATAAATTTTAAGGGAACAGGCTTTTCTCTTCTTTAGTACATCCAGACTTAAAATCTGGATCTAAACCACTACAAGAACTTGTGGGTTCTTGTGCATAAAGCTCCTAAACTCTAATTTTAATTCTTCGGAAAAATTATTTTGCTCTATGCATATCATGCGAAGGTTACTTGTTTTTTTCATCCAACCTAATATTGCTGCACCACCTAAATCACTAATCTCACAATTGACTAATCCAATTTCATTTATAGTGAAAGGCAAATTCTTTGACAATACTAAAGCCCCTTCATCACAAAGCAACACATTGTTACTAAAGCTTAAAGAATGAAGATTACTTTCTTGGGTAATGCACTGCAAAATAGACGCTACATCTGAGGGATCGAGGCCAAGATTTCTAAACGCTATCGAATGAATTGGAGAAGTTATTCTTTCTAATTCATCAGCTTTAATTATACATTGAGGAGTAGCCATATTTCTAAGAAGTTTCACTATATCTCTAGTACTTATATTTGACATTGCTTTGCTTTATTTTTTTTTGATTCATATTTTCATTCTATTCAACTTGGCTTCTTTAAATATAACAAAAAGCGCTACCTAGAAAACTCTAGATAGCGCATAATTAACTTAAAACTAATTCTTGTTATTACTATTTAGGCATTACTACTGAATCAATTGCATGAATTACTCCATTTGATGCAGGTACATCTGTGATCACTATTGTAGAAATGTTTCCAGCTACATCAGTCAAAATCACACTATCCCCTCTTAGAGATGCTACAAGTTTTCCTCCTTGCACAGTCGTTATAGTAAAACTACCATTGTTTTTCTTAATAGCCGCTACTACATCTTTAGCTTCAAATTTTCCAGAAACTACATGATATGTTAAAATCGCAGCCAAAGTAGCTTTGTTTTCAGGTTTTAGTAAACTAGCAACAGTACCTTCTGGTAATTTTTCAAATGCTGCGTTAACAGGTGCAAACACTGTAAATGGTCCATCACTGTTCAAAACAGTAACTAAATCTGCAGCTTTTACAGCAGCAACTAATGTTGAGAAATTATCATTTCCTGCAGCTACGCTTACTATAGTTGGTGGATCTGATTCTACGGGCAAATTATTGGCAAAAGTTGAACTTACTGCAAATACAGCAATAATTAAAAAAGAAAATAAATTTTTCATATCAGTACTATTTTATTGTTTGTTATTAATGATTGAGTAACAATACGACGATTAATTTTGTTTAACTTTTATTAAAATATATTAAACAAAATAGCAATAAATGAATAAATAATATGGAGAACTAAGATAGAAAGTAGTAAAATAACGATTCAACAGTCTCACTATAAGTCGTTTACTTAATAAACCAATTTAACCAAAACAAATACTAAAATTCATATTATTTTTTTTGATAATCCTTTCAGCTACCATGTATTTCTTTTTCTTAGATATATATATGAAT